>JBLIEY010000059.1:0-15840 GCA_047633475.1 Sulfurimonas sp. | reverse complement strand
AGATACTCTAAAACACTTAAGGTAGAATTTTTATACGTAGCAAAAAAATACAATTATAAAGAAAAAAAGATTTATATTAGACTCTCTAAGAGCTTAGAAAAGGTTATGAGCGACTTTTACTCACTATGGTCAAAATTGGCTCTTGTCTTTTTTATTGTAATTGCAATTGCCTTTTATATTTCAAAAAGTATGAGTGCAAAAATAGTCTATGATATAGAACAAATTACGAAATTTTTAGACGAAATTTATAATAAAAATTATAATGCGGTCATCAAAACAAAGTATTTTTATGAGTTTTTACAAATATCTTTGATGCTTAAAAATCTTGTGAAGAAGTTGAGTTCAAGAGATAAACAAAAGCGAAAATATACTGCAAAACTAAGACTAATGAATAAGCAAAGAAATGATATACTTTCTGCCATTTCACATGAGTTCAAAAATCCAGTAGCATCTATAATAGGTTATACACAAACGCTCCAAGATGACCCAAATATAAATCCAAAAATTCGTGAAAAATTTTTAGATAAGATAAGTTCAAACGGAGACAAAATTTCTAAAATGCTAGATCGTTTAGCGCTTTCTGTAAAATTAGAAAATGACGATTTAAAACCGGATGTAAAATTTTTTGATATGAAAAAGCTTACTCAAGAAGTAGTTTCAAACCTATCTTCAAAGTATAGGGACAGAGATATAAGTCTAGAAGTCCCAAGCACTATGATAGAAGCCGATAAAACTATGATGGAACTAGTTATTATCAATCTTGTGGATAATGCTCTTAAATACTCTCAGCTAGATGTAAAAGTTGTTTTAAAAGACAATAAACTATCTGTTATAGATAAAGGTATTGGCATTCAAGAAGAGTACTTAGATAAAGTAACAGCTAAGTTTTACAGGGTAAAGAAAAATACTTGGGATAATTCTATGGGAATAGGATTGGCAATGGTGAGTTATATCTTAAAGCTTCACAAGTCAAAATTAGAGATTACTTCAAAATTTTCACAAGGCTCAACTTTTAGTTTTTCCATTAAAGAGATGATTAAAAAATAGCAAATTGTCATATTATTGTAAGTATATTTTTTCTTTAGCTATATTTTTACTATTGATTTAGTAGGAATATATATGAGAGATTTTCATGGCGTAATCGAAGAGTTGAAACTTTATTTGTCAATAAGTGAGCAAAAAAAAGTTTTAGATAAAGATGTAGCAGTTGCTTTGAATATGTCTCAAGCAAATTTTGCAACTATAAAGCGAAGAAACTCAACTCCATATAGAAATATCTTGGAATTTTGTAAGAAAGAAAACCTTTGCTGTAGTGAAATCTTTTTTGAGTCTTGAGGTTAAATTTTAGACTGTATAGTTATTTTTGTAGCTTCAAATAGCTCTATGGCTTTTTGAACCATAGGTTCATCTTTAATGTCAATTTCACTGATTTCTTTTATTGGTTCTTCATTCTGAGAACAGTTTGTGACACAACTGCCACTACCACCCATTTCAGCATCTTCAATCATAGAAGAGCTTTGTTCATATTGCATCTGTGGTTGAACTATTGGCTTTTGTTGTTGCTCAAGTTCATTTTTTTTTTCGACTATTTCTTTTGTGCAGGCTTGATGTTTAATTTTTGTCTCAAAACCAAAAGTTTCACGTACAAGCTGCTTTATTGCAGAATACCCATGAGTTAGAGCTTTTTTACACTCTTCATTTGCACAACTCTCCCAAGTAAGAACCTCATTTTCATACGATACAAAACTTATGGATTCTTCAAAGCATCTACCAAGTTCAGAGCTACGATCTTTTATACTTTCAATCAATTCATTAAACATTTTTACGGACAAGTTTGGCAATTCTACAGGTACTTCTTCTTCATAAATGGGTTCAGGCTCTGGTATTTGTATCTCAGGCTCTGGAGCTAGATTCTCTTCTTTAGGTGTTTCTTGTTTTGTTTGAACTTGCTCTATATTTATACTAGAAATTGCAGGTCTTTTTATCTCTTTTTGAAGAGATTCAATCATTTGGTCAACTTCTTTTATTCGAAGTGCTTCAACCATTTTAAAAAAGACAAGAGATAGTACAAATGAGCCATCTGCATTGATACTAAATAGTGATTTTGAGTCACTTAATATTCTAAAAAATCTATCAAGAACAAGAATTGAAAAGAGTGCATCTTGATTGTACATACGCTCTTTTAGATAAGCAATAAGTTCATCTACAACCATCTCTGCTTCGTAATCTTCTAGGACCTTTGTATACGAAACAAGAGCTGCATAATCTTTTGCAAAAACAGCACTAAATAAGTCCATTATAAACTTAGGATCAACAAGTCCAAGCATATCTGTAACAGTGCGAACATCAACATGATTTTTAGAGTAGATGATTGCTTGGTCAAGTAGAGTAAGCGTGTCTCTTAAGCTTCCATTTCCACTTCTTGCTAAAATCTCTAAAGCATCTGTTTCATATTCAATCTTTTCAAGATTTAGTATATGTGAGAGATGCTCAATAACTTTGTTTGTAGCAATAGACTTAAACCTAAAATGTTGTGTACGACTTAGTATAGTCGCAGGAAGTTTTAAAGGGTCTGTTGTTGCTAAAATAAACTTAACATACGAAGGTGGTTCTTCAAGAGTTTTAAGTAAGGCATTAAATGCTTCTTTTGTAAGCATATGAACTTCATCAATAATAAAAATTTTATATCTTGCTGATGAAGGTTTATACTTTGTTTGTTCAATCAAATCTCTTATATCATCTATCTTACGTGAAGATGCAGCGTCCATCTCAACTATGTCCATATGACGGCTTTGGGAAGCTAGAATACAGTTTTGACAAACACCACAGGGTTTATGAGACATTCCTTCTTCACAGATAAGAGCTTTTGCAAAGATGCGAGCAGTTGAAGTCTTTCCACTTCCTCTAAGACCAGAGAAAAGGTAAGCATGAGAGAGTCTGTTTGAGTCTAGTGCTAGTGATAATGTCTGAGTAATAGTATCTTGACCTATAAGCTCATCAAATGTTGAGGGACGATATTTTCTAGCTAATACTTCAGAAGATTCTTTCACTTGCTACTCCAGATTAAATTGCAAAGATTTTAGCATCTATAGAGTTAAACTATGATTTAAAGTCTTAAATTATAGCATTGAAGTGATTGATACATGAGAGAGTTCATTTTTGGCGACTTTCTTTTGAGTAGATAAGATATTATTTATTTTTGAAATACATCTACTTTTAGTTTTTTTATGAACAATTAAAATAGAGGCACTTACTGTTAGGAGTTCAAACTTTTTCTTGTTTCCTTCTCTGTCTTTTGAGAGTATATAACCTCTTCGCTTGTCTTCTTGTGAATAGAATTCTATAACATCATTTGTGAATTTTTTAACTATATTCTTCCCAGTTTTTATATATAGGTAAGTATCTTCATTCATGATTTTTACACCTGCAAAAAAGTCATCTCCACCTATATGTGCTTTGAAAAACTCCTGAGATAATTTTTTTCTGAGTATGTCTGCAAAAAGTTGTATTACTCTGTCTCCATTTCTAAAGCCGTACACATCGTTAAATGCTTTAAAATTATCTAAGTCGTAATAACAAAGTAGATATGTCTCTTGTGAGTTTGAAACTTCCCATATATACTTTTCTATCATAGTGTTTCCTGGAAGTTTCGTAAGTGGATTTTGCTCTCTTGCAAAAAGAAGATTTTGTTCGTTCATTATTGTAATAATAGCCCTTGCCGAGAGAAATCCATAATACTCAGAATCTTTTGTAATAATAATCCCTATTGATTCAGGACTGTTTGAAAATAGCTCAATAATAGTAGAAATATTGCTGTGTATATCAGCAATTGCACATGGATTCATGAGGTTTCTGAGTTTAGATTTTTTTGAGTCATTATTTAATAGTAATGACCTTCCATATGGAGAGTAAAGAAATTCTTTTATCTGAGAATCTTGTAAAAATCCAACCGGTTCATAATAAGAATTTATTATAGGAATTATAGTCGATTCTTGATTTTTTTTAAAATACTCTATAACTTCATTCATACTTGTTTTAACATGAAGGCTTGGAACTCTCTTTATGTAATTAAGGATTTCATAACCTTCTTGGTTATTACGTTGATTTTCATTTACAACATTAGATATTTCAAAATAGTTTGATTTAATTTTACTTACATCAGTAGTCGGTCTTTGGGCAAAATAACCCTGAACTAAATGGCATCCAACATCTCTGCATATTAGAAGCTCTTCTTTTGTTTCAACTCCCTCTGCAACAACTTGAATACCAAGTTGAATAGCTAAATGAGTTATACTTTTTATCATTGTCTTTTTCTTAGGATGTTTGTTTACGTCTTGTAAAAAAAATCTATCTATCTTTAGAATGTCAGGCTTAGCGTCATACAATAGTTTATAACCCGAATATCCAACGCCAAAGTCATCTATAGCTATACAGTAGTTTTCATCTTTATAGTGTTGCATTATTGTCTGCATATCTTTTACAGAATCTATGTTGTGTCTCTCAGATATTTCAAAGCACATAGTGTCTTTTTTTATGTTGTATTCTTGTAGAATCTTTTTTGTATTTCCCTGAACAAAATTAGGCATCTCAAAAAGACGATTGTCAAGATTGTAAAATAGTTTTATATCTTCATAAATACTAATATGTGTAAACTTTTCAATAGTTTTTTTTCTTAGTTCTAAATCAAATGAGTAGAGCAAACCTTCTTTGTATACGGCATCAAATAATGAAAAAATTGATTCAAAGCCGACTTCTTTATAATTTCTTAAAAGTGCTTCTACAGCAAATATTTTTCCCGTGTGAATATTAAGAATAGGTTGAAATGCAATGTCTAAAATTTCTAATTTGTAATACCATTCTTTGGTTAATGTATTTTTCATAATAGAATCTTAGTTTTTATATATTTCAGGATGGTTACAAGCATATGTTAAAAAAAATTTTTTGTGATAGGAGAATTTAATTGATTCGATGATAAAATAATCATAATAAAAATGAAGAGTAATTATAAATGTATAAAAATAGTAATAATTTAATAGTCATTAATTTTATAGGTGTAATGCAAGAGCGTAGCATTAGATTATTGATAAGTTCAATCATCATGAAGCAAGATATTATTAAAGAAGACGGAATCAAAGCAGTTCTAATATCTTTAAAAGGGTTGATTTTTGATGATAATATAAAAGATCTTACAGTAATGGTTAATGAACTTAATAAACTAAGCAAACAAATTACTGTACCTATATGTTTTATTGATTACAGTATAGAGTTTTTTAAAACTTTAAGAAAAGTGACGAAGCATACTAAAGTTCAATTATTTAAAGATAAAATAGTTGCAGGTCTATTTCTTGATCCTAAAGCATTTAAAGAAACTATATATGTGTTGGTTTATGACGATGATGATGAAAATAGTAAACAGTTGTCTTCTGAACTTTCTAAATACGGATATACAGTAATAAGGGCTAAAGATATTAAGGATTTTCAAGAGAGAATGGCTGAAAAAGTTCATAATATTGTTATTACACACAGTGCTTTAGCTAGAGTCAGATCTTCTTCTAAAGGAATCTTAGCTCTTTCAAAAAAACTTATAATTAATCTTCCTATATTTATGGATACTGCTGTTGAAACATTAGTCACTTTTACAGGTTTACAAGCTCAAAAATCAGCACATAGTATTAAAGGATTTGATACAAATATTGATGCAGATAATATTTGTGCAGTTATGAAGTTTACAGGTGATTTAGATGGTTACTTTACTCTTGTCTTCCCAAAAGACATAGCAGTTATAGCATTGGAATCTCTTCTTGGTGAAAAAGTTGAGCAGAGTGATAATGATACACTAAAAGATGGTGTTGGCGAGTTTTGTAATATTATAACAGGAAGTGTAAAAACTGCTTTTGACAAAAAAGATATTAAGGTAATATTTGAGTTGCCTAAAACTTACACTTCTTTAAAAGATACCCAAGTTTATATTGGTCAAAACAATGGAGTTTGGATAGATATGCAGTTGGCTGGAAAATCTTTTTATATGTTTATAACGAAGTAGAGTTTAAAGAGACAACCACTTAGATGCAATTGTTTTAAGCGCTTCTGGATTTTCAGATGCAAAGAACTTTAGACTTGGATTTTCGTATTTTTTATTAAATTCAAACTCATTTTTAAGATACTCAACTATAGCATCTCCTGAGTGAATAATAACACTCTCTTTAGAAAAATATTGTCTTATTGGCTCTGAAATAAGAGGGAAATGGGTACATCCAAGGATGATTGCATCTGGTTTTTGTACCTCTTTAAAGTAATGCTCAAGAGTTGCATCTAAAACTTTACCATTATATATCTCTTCTTCAACGATTGGAACAAAAAGTCCGGTTGCTTTGGCTTGGAGGTTGTTATAGCCTCTTTTTCTAAGACCATTTTCATAGGCTTTTGAATTTACAGTTGCTTTTGTTCCAATAATTAGAATATTTGATTCTTTGTTTGCAAGAGCGTTTGTAGTGGCTAAAATTCCTGCTTCAACAACTCCAATAACAGGACAAGTTGAACTTTCTCTCATCTCATCAAGAGCATAAGCACTAACCGTATTACAAGCAACTATAATGAGGTCTATTTCAAAATTTTTGAAAAATTCTACGGCTTCGATAGCGTAGCGAATAATTGTATTTTTATCTTTTACGCCGTATGGAACACGCGCAGTATCTCCGAAATAAATAATCTCTTCAAAGAGTTGGTGTTCTAATATAGATTTAACTACTGTTAAACCACCAATTCCACTGTCAAATACACCGATTTTCATTAGCTGTCTGTATTCATACTTTCTAAAAATTCATCATTTGTTTCTTTTTTACCCATAGTTGTATAGATAAATTTAAGAGCTTCAACTTCATTGTCTTGTTTATGTAGCATCTGACGAAGAATAAACACTTTTTGAAGTTTATCTGGACCGATAAGAAGTTCATCTTTACGAGTACCAGATTTTAATATATCCATAGCAGGATATATTCTTCTATCAGCAATTTTTCTATCAAGAACAACTTCCATGTTTCCAGTACCCTTGAACTCTTCAAAGATAACTTCATCCATTCTACTACCAGTATCAACTAGAGCTGTAGCTATAATAGTTAAACTTCCGCCATTTTCGATGTTACGAGCAGCACCAAAGAAACGTTTTGGTTTGTGAAGAGCGTTTGCATCTACACCACCTGAAAGTACTTTTCCACTTGAAGGTGTAACAGTGTTATAAGCACGAGCAAGGCGAGTGATAGAGTCAAGAAGAATTACCACATCCTTTCCTAATTCAACACGTCTTTTTGCTTTTTCAATTACCATCTCAGCAACTTTAACATGGTTCTTAGCTGGCATATCAAAAGTAGAGCTATATACTTCACCTTTAACACTTCTTTCCATGTCTGTTACTTCTTCAGGTCTCTCATCAACAAGTAAAACCATTAAATCAATTCCAGGATGATTTGCAGAAATACCATGAGCAATCTCTTTAAGCAATTCTGTTTTACCAGATCTTGGAGGTGCTACAATAAGACCACGTTGACCTTTACCAATAGGACAGAAAAGATCCATCATACGTCCAGTAAGACCTTTTTCTCTGAATTCTAATTTGATTTGGTCTAGTGGATAAATTGGAGTGAGGTTTTCAAATAGAGGTCTTTTTTTACTTTCTTCTGGTGGTAAACTGTTTACCGCTTCTATCTTAATCAGTGCATAGTAACGCTCCTGATCTTTTGGCGGACGAACTTGACCAGTTACAACGTCACCATTTCTAAGTGCAAATCTTTTTATCTGTGTATTTGACACATAAGCATCGTTGATACTTTCATTAAAACTTTTATCTATAGAACGGATAAACCCATAACCATCTTGCATAATTTCTAAGATTCCACTAAAGAGTATGAAACCACCTTGTTCAGTCTGAGCCTTAAGGATTTCAAAGATAACATCTTGTCTCTTAAGTTCATTTGGATGTTCAACATTTAACTCTGTAGCTATTGCTACTAAGTCTTCTATGCTTTTCATACGTAGTTCTTCTACGCTAGCACCTTTTACTGGTTTGTGAGTTCTTGTCTTTGGGTTAGGTCTGTTATTAGTTTTGCGAGCTGGTTGTGAATTATTTTCACTCATATATTAATTACCTTAGTTCTATCGGAATTTTTGTTGATGTAGGATTGTTTTGTTAGTTTTAATGATGTAATTCTAGCACTTTGCCATACTCAATGTCAAGTTTTTAATTTGAACCTAACTTTTTAAGCTTGAAATAGCATCTACAACAGTAGAAATATTCACTTTTGCTTCGTTTAGAGTCTTCTGAGTTCTTTCTGCAAGTTTTCTAACTTCATCAGCTACGACCGCAAAACCACGACCATGCTCTCCAGCCCTTGCCGCTTCAATGGCCGCATTAAGTGCTAAAAGATTTGTTTGGTCTGCTATATCTGCGATTGTATCAAGAATATTGAAAATATCTTGAGACTGATTTTGTAAGGATTCTATTTTATCATTAAATTCATGATCTTCTTCATCTTTAGCATCTTTACATTCACTTAAAGTTTCAATTTTTTGTAAAAGAGTATCTTTTTGCGTGTCTATAGTTTTTATTTTTTCATTTAGTTCATTGAGCAAATTCTCATGTGAGTTTTCTATCTCTTTTTGCCTATTTATAAGAGTAGAGTTTTCACTTTGAAGAAGTGTAACTTTTTTTGCATCTTCTTTTAATGATTTTATTTCATGCTCAAAAGAGTTGTTTAGCTCTTTTAAATCTTTTAGAAATTCAGCATCATTTTCTTTTCCTTGTATATCTTCTATCTTTTCTACTTCTTTTATTATAGTTTTTTTAAAAATAAAGTAGCCAATAACTAGACCTAAAATAATGCCAATTACTCCAAACAAAAAACTCATTTTAACAGATGATTTTTCTATAATTTTATCTTTATAGATAACTTTTTCTTTTGGCGTTTTAGAGAGTTTATTTATTAGTTCTTGACCCTCTTTAGTTATCTCTGTATATAGCTCTTTCATTTTTCTAATCTGACTTGCATCAATTTTTGAATTGTTCTCATGTAGAGCAGAAAATGTTTTAAGAGTACGATTTTTTAGTGCTTCTAAAGAAGAAGCTTTTGTCTTATCTAAAGAAAGAGAAGTTGTGATGTTTTCATGAGTTGATAGAATCAAAAAGTATAAAGAAACCTTTTCTTCTGGAGTTAAATCTAAAGATATTTTATCTATCTCTTTGTTTAGTTCTTGATAGTTCATCTCTATGGATGAAGCAAAAGTTGACAAGGTGAATATAAGGATTAAATAAACAATTTTCATGCTTGATTATAGCACGTTTTATATCAAGGGTTCTATTAGCAAGATTTAAAAAGATACTAAATTATAAAGTTTTAATTAGCATTTGTATAGAATGCACTTATGAAAAATAAATATAGAATATTAGTCACAAATGATGATGGATATGAAGCAAAAGGTTTGCTTTGTTTGGTTGAGGCCCTAAAAGAGATAGAAGATGTTAAAGTTACAGTTGTAGCACCAGCAAATGAGAAATCTGCTTGTGGTCACTCCTTAACATTGGTTCGTCCACTTCGCTTTGTAAGTGTTGATGATGATTTTTATAAACTAGATGATGGGACGCCAAGTGATTGTGTATACCTTTCTTTGAGTACTCTTTTTGAAGATAAAAAACCGGATCTTCTCATTAGTGGGATAAATCGTGGCTCAAATATGGGTGAAGATATAACTTATAGTGGAACAGCGGCAGGTGCGATGGAAGGTGTTTTACATAATATTCCTTCTATTGCTATAAGTCAGGTTATGGACTTTACAAATCCAGATGGAAATTTTTCATTGGCAAAACAAACTATAAAAGAGCTCGTTATAAAGATAAAAAATGGCACTTTTCCTTTACCTCATAGACAGTTTTTAAACGTAAATATTCCACCTGATGTGGATGAAGCTGAGATAGTTGTAACTTATGCTGGGTATAGGTTCTATGCGAATGATTCACATCTTCATAGAAATCCTCGTGGAGAAGAACATTACTGGTTAGGATTGCATCCATTAAACTTTTCTCCAAGACAAGACTCAGCAGGACTTAGTGATTACGAGGTTATTCAAGCTGGAAATATTTCTATAACACCTATACAACTTGATATGAGTGCATATAAAAGTATGAAATTGCTTAAAGAGTGGATAAACTAAATATATGAAATATGACCGTATAAAAACTCTTTTAAAAGATGACTTTACAAAACTCTCAGATGCTAAGATTCTTCTTTTAGGCGTTGGCGGAGTAGGTAGTTTCTGTCTTGATTGTATGATAAGAAGTGGTATAAACGATATAACAATAGTTGATTTTGATACCTTCGATGAGACAAATCAAAACCGCCAGATGTGGTCTGAGATGCATGAAGGCGAAGTAAAAGTAGAAGCGCTTAAAAAACATTATCCAGATATAAAAATTATAAATACACGTATAGACGAGCAGTGGGTTTTGGATTTTGATTTTGATGAGTATGATTTAGTTCTAGATGCTATAGATGATACAAAAGCAAAACTCGCTCTTGCACAAAAATGTCATAAAAAACTTATCTCTTCATTTGGAAGTGCAAAACGTCTCGACCCTACAAAGATAGAAGTGGATGATATTTGGAAAACACATGGAGATAAGTTTGGATCAAAAATCCGTTATGAACTTAGAAAACGTGGTTTTAAGAAAAAGTATAGAGTTGTTTTCTCATCAGAAGAAGCAAGAGTAAAAGAGAAAGGAAGTTTTATGGGCGTTACGGCTTCCTTTGGACTTGCTATGTGTTCAGAAGCTCTAAGAATTTTAATAAATAAGTAAATTGTAATTATAAAGGTATGTAATTGTTTGATTTTTTAGATAGTGATTGGTTTAATATAGGCTTAGAAATAGTTTTCTTGATTCTTGTATCTTATGATATAAAGAAATATTTTGAGACAAAAAAAAGAGAATACATAATAAATATTGTACTAACTATAGGTTTTGCAATTTGGGTTCTTTATCCATATTATAAAAGTTATTTTGGATGGAATGAAGTACAAAAACAAGAGATGATTTCAACTTGCACAGAAGCAAATGACACCACCCTTTGTAAGTGTGTAGATGAAGCTATATTTAAAGGTTATGTTTATGAAGAGTATAAAGCATTAGATAAAAATTCTACTGATTATAAAGAGTTTTTAATAGATGCAAAAGAGGATTGTACAGATGATTCATGGTTTTGATTTAAGTAATCCGCTTATCTGTGAAGGTATTATTGGTGATGGATGCGGAGGTGGACGACTATTTATGATTACTGACAATACGTTAAAAGCTTATGACCCTACAACTAAAGAGTACTATGAATTACTTAAAGGTATAAAAAATCCTATTAGCATCTCTAAAAAAGCTTGTAAAGTAACTATCGTTTGTGATGATGAAACTATAAAATTTGATCTCTCAGAGATGAAAAAAGTTTAATATGATAAAAAAACTTCTATTAATAATACTGCTAAGTATTTCAGCTTTTGGAGATTTTGAAAACACTACTTTTTTAAGAGAGAATGCAAAAGAAGTTGTTATAAATAGTTTTACAGGCTTGATGTGGCAAGATGATAGCCGTGCAAAAAATGTTGAAAAAGACTGGAGTGATGCAAAAGTTTATTGTCAAAACCTAGTTCATGCAGGATATGATGACTGGTATTTGCCAAGTATAAGTGAGTTGGAAACATTAGTAGATACTAAAAAGCAGAATCCGGCTATAAAGAAAGGTTTTGAAAATGTTAGTTCTAGCTTTTATTGGTCGTCATCTTCTGATGTTTCAGACTCCCATAGTGCTTGGTACGTTTATTTTAAACCTGGCTATATTGACAGTTATGATAAGAGTGATGAGTATAATGTTCGATGTGTTAGAGTAGGACAATAATTTTGGAGAAAGTGATGAGAATACTCCTATTAATTTTGATAAGTTTTAGTTTTAGTTTTGCTAAAGTGGTGGTTGATAAAAAAACAGATTTTATGTGGCAAGATAACTTGGATGCTAAAAGTGTACAAAAAAATTGGCAAGGTGCTAAAAACTATTGTGAAGCACTAACACTAGAGGGCTACAATGATTGGTTCTTACCAAGGCAAGAACAACTTCTAACTATTAGCGATAAAACGAAATACAACCCTGCAATAAAAGAAGAATTCAAGAATGTAGCTTCTAGCTATTATTGGTCATCATCTACTTATGTATCTATTCCTGAGCATGCTTGGGGTGTGTACTTTAAGCATGGGAACTCTTACTATGACGATAAGCAACGTGAGCGTTTTGTTAGATGCGTTCGGAGTGCAAAGTCAAAGTAAATAAGTAAAAAGATAGTCATTGATTTGTCTTATTACTTTCTTAAGATGTTAATGGTAGAATTATCAAGTTTTTAAATTTAAGGAATATTTATGAAAAAGAAATCGTTAATCAAGAACATAGGCTTTCAAGTGATGATAGCTATGGTCATTGGTACTTTAGTTGGTATTGCGATGGGTCCAGATGCTGTAATGTTTAAGCCATTAGGTGATATTTTTATTCACTTAATCAAAATGCTTGTTATTCCTTTGATTGCAGTTGCTATTATTGCGGGTGCCGCAAACTTAGGTGATAGTCCTAGTGCTGGTAAGATTGGCTTGGGAACGATTGCATTTTTTATGATTACATCAGCTGTTGCAGTTGCTTTAGCTATTTTTGCAGGAGAGTTTTTTCAACCAGGTGTTGGAATTGATTTGAGCAGTGTTGAGAGTATGTTCTCTAATCAGTATGCTGATAAAGGTGCGTTACCAGGTGCAATGGACACTATTGTAGGTATGATTCCAACAAATTTCTTCCAATCACTAAATGAAGCAAATATATTACAAATCTTAGTATTTTGTCTATTTTTTGGTATTGCTGTTTCTAAACTTGAGACTAATAAAAGATTATCAATAACTAATGGCTTAGATGCTGTTACTCAAGCCCTTATCTGGATGGTAAATATTGTTATGTATATAGCGCCGCTTGGTGTATTTGGTCTTATGGCTGAAGCTGTTGGTACATATGGTTTTGATGTTTTAACATTAGTGCTAAAACTTTTCTTAGTTTATGTTGGTTCTATATTAGTATATGGATTTGGATTTTATCCTTTAATGATAAAATTATTTTCTAAAATGTCTGTTAGAAAGTTTATGTCTGCTATGAAAAAACCTCAAGCAGTTGCACTTTCAACTGCTTCGTCAATGGCAACATTACCAGTTACAATGGAGACTTGTGAAGAAGATTTAAAGATTTCTAAATCAACAACATCTTTTGTTCTTCCTCTTGGTGCTACGATAAACATGAGTGGTAATGCTATTTATTATGGGCTTGTAGCTGTTTTCTTTGCTCAAGTATATGGTATAGAATTAGGTTTTAGCTCTTACGTTGCTATCATCTTTACAGCTACTATTGGAGCTATTGGTCAAGCAGGTGTTCCTGGTCCTACTTTCTTAGTTGTTGCTGTATTATTATCTGCTGGTATTCCTATTGAGGGGCTTCCTTTATTGTTTGCACTTGACAGAATTTTTGACATGATTAGAACTGCTCTAAACATTACAGGAGATGCAGCCTGTGCTGTAATAATAGATGGAATAAATGAAAAAAAAGATATATTAAAACCTATTAAGATCTAAATATTTAAAAAAACAGTCAAAAGTATAAAGAGTAGAGATATTGAGAACACACAAAGAAGAATTTCAAAAAGCATTTTCTGTCTCTATTCCCGTCATGATGGGTTATATAGTTTTAGGTTTTGCTTTTGGTTTATTATTAGTTTCGTTTGATTATGACTGGTATCTAGCTCCAATTATGTCTATATTTATATATGCTGGTGCACTTCAGTTTGTAGCCATAGGTTTTTTCAATGCAAAACTTGGTTTTGTGGATATTGCCATAGCAACTTGGTTTGTAAATATCAGACAGTCATTTTATGGTCTCTCACTTCTTAAAAAGTTTAAAAATACAGATGGATTTAAAAAGTATTTGATTTTTGGACTTACTGATGAAACATATGCACTCCTAACAACTATAAAAGATGAAGAGGGACTATCTCAAAAACATTATTACTTTTTCTTAACTATGCTAAATCAATCATACTGGATTTTTGGTTCAACTTTGGGTGCCGTAATTGGATGCTCAATCTCTTTTAATACAAAAGGCTTAGAGTTTTCTCTAACTGCTTTATTTGTTGTTTTATGTATAGAACAGTACAAAAATCTTAAAAATATATATCCATTTCTTATCGGAGGAATTGCTTCTATTGCTTCAATGCTCCTTGTGCCTTCTGAAGAGATGCTAATAGTTTCTATAATCATTTCTATAGTTTTACTATTTTTATTAGAAAAGAAAGTCCAAAATGCAAAATAATGAAATATATTTAGCCATATTAATTATGGCCGGAGTAAATTATTTTACAAGAGTATTTCCATTTATATTTTTTAGAAAAAAAGAACCATCAAAAATTATCGTTTATATAGAAACTTATTTTCCACCGGTAATTATGAGCATTTTAATAATCTACTCACTAAAAGATATAAATTTTTTAGTTATGCCTTATGGATTAAAAGAAATAGGAGCTGTATTTTTTACAGCTCTTTTACATTTAAAGTTCAATAATTATCTTGTATCCATCTTCAGTGGAACAGTTTTTTATATGTTCTTAGTTCAATACTTTTAAATTTTGATATAATCACTAAATAAAAATCATATAAAGAGAACAACTATGGACAGAATTGAACCAATGACAATCTTCGGTTACGAAAAACTACAAGCTGAAGTAAAAAATTTAAAAGAAGTTAAAAGACCTGGTATTGTAAAAGCGATTGAAGAAGCACTAGAACATGGTGACTTAAAAGAAAATGCAGAATATCATGCAGCTAAAGAAGGTCAAAAAACTATAGATGACCGTTTAGCAGAGTTGTCAGGAATTTTAGGTTGTTCTCGTATAGTTGACCCATCTGAGTTAGAACATAAAAAAATTAGTTTTGGTTCAACTGTAGTTATGACTGATATGGATAGTGATGAGGAATTTACTTATACTATAGTTGGAGGATGTGAGAGTAACCCTGATATGGGTCTTATCTCATTTGGTTCACCTCTAGCTAAACAACTTTTAGGACGTGAAGAGGGAGATGAGGTAAAGGTCAAACTTCCTAACGGAGTAAAAGAGTATGAAATAGATGAAGTGAAGTATCAGGAGATTGTCTTTGAGTGTAATTAATGTAGGCGTAATCGGAGCAAGCGGTTACACTGGTTTAGAACTTGTTAAAATCCTTATCAATCATCCAGAATTTAATCTTTCATACCTAGCAAATTCTGAGGGTAAAACGACTATAGATAAGTTGCATCCATCTCTAAGAGGTGTATGCGAGTTAGAAGTTCAAAAAGCTGATATAGATGTAGTCGTCGCTAGTTGCGAACTTGTATTTTTAGCGCTTCCACACAAAACAGCAATGGCTTATGTAAAACCGCTTATAGAAAAAGGAGTGAAAGTAGTTGATCTCTCAGCTGACTATAGACTTCCTCAGGGTATTTATGAAGAATTTTATGTTCCTCATACAGATGCTGAAAATTTAGAACATGTTGTTTATGGACTTCCTGAAATGTTTCGTGAAGAGTTAAAGTTAGCTAAACTTGTAGCAAACCCTGGTTGTTTTCCAACTTCTGCACTTTTAGGTCTTCTTCCGTTTATGAGTAAGAGAATAGAAAATACTCCTATTATCATAGATGCAAAGACTGGTGTTAGCGGAGCTGGAAAGAAACTTAGTGATGTTACTCATTTTGTAAACGTAAA
>JBLIEY010000058.1:0-16120 GCA_047633475.1 Sulfurimonas sp. | reverse complement strand
TGAAGAATTTGATAAAAGTTTATTTGATGGAATAAATGAGATAAAACTTTGTGCGTGTGGGACTTCTTATCACTCAGCATTAAGTGCATCTTACCTATTTGAAAGATATTCAAAAATAAAAACTTCTGTTGAGGTTGCGAGTGAGTTTAGATATAGAAAACCTATTATGAGCAAAGACACTTTGTTTATAGCTATTTCACAAAGTGGAGAAACTGCTGACACATTAGAGACACTAAAAATGGCAAAAAATGCAGGACTTAAAACTTTAGTTATTTGTAATGTAGACAACTCATCTATGGTGAGATTAGCAGATGCAACAATTCTAACTAGAGCTGGGATAGAAAAAGGAGTAGCTTCTACAAAAGCTTTTGCAACTCAAGTTACTGTCTTTTGGATGTTATGTCTTTATATTGCAAAACTTCGTAATGCTTTAGAAAAAAATGAAATTGCAAGACAGATTGCACTACTTCGCGAAGTTCCAGCATCTGTAAAAGTCCCTAATGATATGCATGAAAGATTAAAACGTTTATCTAAACGATATCTTCATGGTCATGGATTTTTCTTTATAGGTAGAGATATTTTCTATCCATTGGCACTCGAAGGAGCACTAAAGTTAAAAGAAATTTCATATCTGCATGCAGAAGGCTATCCAAGTGGAGAGATGAAACATGGTCCTATTGCATTGGCTGACCCAGAACTTTTTACAATTGCCCTACTTCCAGAGCATTTGCACTATGAAAAAGCTAAAAGTAATGTTGAAGAGTTAAGTGCAAGAGATTCTACTATTTGTGCTATAAGTTCCATAGAGTTTGACAAAGCAGATGATTTTATTCGTATTGCAAAATGTAAAGATTATATGCTAGAATTTTTTGAAATGATGGTTGTTGTTCAACTACTTTCTTTAGAAATATCTGTGAGACTTGGGAATGATGTGGACATGCCAAGAAATTTAGCTAAAAGTGTCACTGTAGAGTAGCAACTATTAATATTATTTAAAAGACACATAAAAGTTATTTATAGTTTCAATATAGATTTATTTTTTATTAGATATTATCTATAATCTTAACTATAAGTGAATTATATGCAAACTAAATCTAAACTACTTTTTCTAGTAGCTTTAATGCTTCTTGGCTTAACAGCTGCAACTATCATAAACGTATCATTAAACTTTAGAGATTACAGTATCAGAAGTGCTGTAGATAAGTCAAAAATGACAGCGAGTATAGTCAAAGATGCCTTAACAGCACACATGATTAATGGAACCATGAACAAACGATCATATTTTATAAATCAAATATCTTCAAACAACAAAGATGTTAAATCATTATGGTTAGTAAGAGCTGACAATGTAATTAAACAATATGGCAAAGGTTTAAATCAGGAAACTGCTAGAGATGAAATTGATAAGAAGGTTATAAAAACCGGAAAAACTATCAAAGAGATTATTGAACACTCAAGTGATATAACTCTTCGAGTAACTATACCTTATAATGCAACAGTCGAGGGTGTAGAAACAAACTGCCTTACTTGTCATGACGTAAAAAGAGGAGACACACTCGGGGCAATAAGCATGGAATTTGATATAAGCGACATGAGAACAAGCGGTATGCTAACAATAGTAAAAATATTTGCTATCAACATAGTCTTTTTGATTGTTGTTCTTTTCTTATTAAATCACTATGTAACTCCTTTCACAAAGTTATTCACAAACTTACAAAGGGGCATAAAAAAAGCATATAGTGGAGATTTTACTCATACATTTGAAACAAAGTTAAAAGGAGATGCCGGAAGAATTGTAGATCAAATGAATACACTCTTTACGAAGATGCAAGAAACATTTGGAGACATCAGATATAACCTTGCTACATTTATCCCTCAAGGCTGTGTATCTTCTTCTGATCCACTTTATGAAGCTAAAACAATTATTAATGAACTTTCTGATATTTATAAATTTAAAAAGACTATCGAACTTGATGCTTCAAAAGCAGAAGTCTACACAAGAATAACTGATATCTTAAAGTTGAAATATAATCTTAAGCACTTTGTACTTTATGAAGTAAACAATATAACATTAGAGCGAAAAATATTTTATAAAAGTGATGAGCATTCGATTATATGTCAGGCAAAAGTAAATCAAGATGCAACAGAATGTCGAGCATACAGAACCAAAAGTGTTACAATCTCAAGTGAGTTTCCAAACCTTTGTTCGGGATGTGTATCAAGCGAGTTAGACCACGTTTGTATACCGTTTACAATCAACCATGATATTTCACTGAGCATCTCTATAACAGGGGAAAGCAAAAGTGAGCTTGATAAAGTTAAATCACATATATCAAGTATTAAACATTACTTTGAAGCGGCTAAACCGGTAATTGAGAGTCAGATACTTATGGAAAAACTTAAAGACACTTCACTCAGAGATGCCATGACTGGTCTTTACAACAGAAGATTTTTAGAAGAAGTTATTGATAAAATAATGCATCAAGCTTCCAGATCAAAAGAAACTTATTCTGTAATGATGATAGATGTTGACTTCTTTAAAAAAGTAAATGACACTTATGGACATGATACAGGTGATAAAGTAATTGTAGAGATAGGAAAACTTCTAAGAGACAATATCCGTGAGTCAGACTTGGCAATTAGATATGGTGGAGAAGAGTTTGTAGTAATGCTTCACAATGCAAGTGAAGAAGGTACACAAGAAATTGCTCAAAAGATTCATGATATCTTTGGTAGTTTATCTTTTGATGTTGGTAGTGGTGAGACCTTGAAAAAAACTTTAAGTATAGGTATTTCTAAGTTTCCTGAAGATGGAAACACTATTTGGAAGTGTATTAAGTTCGCTGACACTGCTCTATATGTTGCTAAGACAACAGGTAGAAATAAAATCGTTCACTATGAAAAAGAAATGGCAGAAAGCGAAGACCTGAGATAATAAAAGTTAAAATAGCAGCGCATTAACTGCGTTGTTGTTTTCGTCACGTACTTATAGTACTCTTCCTCAAACACGCCTTGTTACTACACTACTCTTTTAATTTTACAAATTTCTATCATAAGACATAAAAAGAATACTTGATATATAAAATACTAAAATTAAAAGAGTGATGTAGATTCAAGGAGTTTAGAGAGGAAGCGCACTAGTGTGCGTGACGAACGTAACGACGCAGAAGATGCGTCGCTATTTTGATTTTTACATGCTACAAGCACTAACTCCGGGAGGAGTTGTTGGTTGCACTGACTCATTAGTAGCACCACCATCTGCATTAACTGCTTCAATAGTAGCCCAAATAGATTCAGCTGCTGCCATATATCTTTTTGAACTCTCAGAATTTGGAGCAACAAAAGTAATTGGTTGACCTGTATCTCCACCTTCACGAATAGAAGTCTCAATAGGAATCTCTGCTATTATTTTAGTACCAAACTCATCAGCCATTGGCTGAGATGTTCCTTTTCCAAAGATATCATACTCAACACCAGTATCTGGAGCAATGAATCCACTCATATTCTCAACAATTCCAGCTATTGGAATATTAAGTTTTTTGAACATATCACATGAACGACGAGAATCATCTATTGCAACTGCTTGAGGAGTTGTTACGACTAAACCTGCAGTAACCGGAACACTTTGAGCTAAAGTAAGCTGAGCGTCACCAGTTCCTGGAGGCATGTCTATAACTAATACATCTAATTCAGACCATAAGATATCTCTTAAGAACTGCTCGATTGCTTTCATAATCATAGCACCACGCCACATTAATGACTGACCTTCTTCCATAAGTGAACCCATAGACATTACTTCAAGACCATAAGCTTGGATAGGAAGAACTTTATTTCCTGTAACTTCAGGTCTAACGTCTGCTATACCCATCATACGAGGGATATTTGGACCATAGATATCAGCATCTAAAAGACCTACTTTTTTACCTTGAGCTGCAAGAGCAATGGCAATATTTACAGATGTAGTTGATTTACCAACTCCACCTTTTCCAGAACTTACCATTAAAAAGTTTTTAACTTGTGGAGCAATGTTTTTACTTTTTGGAGCTGGTGTTGCATCTGGTATTTTTGGAGCTTTAATGTTACAAGTTACATTAGTTGCACCCGCAGCTTTAAGTTCTTTTGTTGCTTCGTCAATAATTTGTTGTGCAACTTCTGGAGCGCTTGAAGTAATTTCTACAGTAAAACTTACATCTTTTGCGTTAACTTCTATATTGTTAACAAAACCAAAAGTTACAATATCCTTAGTAAAACCTGGATACATAACTTTTGACAATGCTGAATTTACAATTTCGTTAGTCATAATATATATTTTCCTTTTATTTAATTTTAAACATTTTTAAGTTTTCGAATTATATCATATCTAAATAAGACAAGAATTGTCTTATATCAATAGTCTTATTTTTTAAGCTTTACTTTCAGAAGCTTCTTTCGCTTCTCTTTCTTTATTTTCTCTTGCAATTTGCTCAATTGCTTCTGGATTATCCATAATATTTTGAGTTATTTTGTATGAACAAAATTTTGGTCCACACATAGAACAAAACTCGGCCTCTTTAAAAACATCTTGAGGAAGAGTTTCATCATGATACTCACGAGCTCTCTCCCCATCAAGTGCAAGCTCAAACTGTCTTTCCCAATCAAAGCCATATCTAGCGTCACTCATTTCATCATCAATATCTCTCGCACCCTTACGACCACGAGCAATATCAGCTGCATGAGCTGCAATTTTATAAGCAATAATACCTTCACGTACATCAGCCGCATTTGGAAGACCTAAGTGTTCTTTAGGAGTTACATAACATAACATACTTGCTCCATGCCATCCACCAACAGCTGCACCAATAGCTGATGAAATATGATCATATCCAGCAGCTATATCAGTTACTAATGGACCGAGGATATAGAATGGTGCCTCATGACAAAGCTCACGTTGAAGTTTCATATTACGCTCAATCTGATTAAGAGGAACATGACCTGGACCTTCAATCATTACCTGAACATTTTTTTCCCAAGCTCTTAGAGTTAACTCACCAAGAACTTTAAGTTCACCAAGTTGAGCATCATCAGATGCATCTGCTAAACATCCTGGACGAAGTGAATCACCAAGACTAAGCGAAACATCATATTTCGCACAAATTTCTAAAATATCATCATATGCAGTATAAAAAGGGTTTTCTCTATGATAATGCATCATCCAAGCAGCCATAAGTGAACCACCCCGACTAACAATACCCATCTTTCTTTTTGCAATCTTTGGCATAGTCTCAAGGAGGAAACCTGCATGAATTGTAAAGTAAGAAACACCTTGTTGTGCTTGACGTTCTAGTACTTCTAACATAACCTCTATACTTAAATCTTCTATCTTATTTCCAACATCATGAAGGATTTGATAAATAGGAACAGTTCCTATAGGAATCTTAGAAGCTCCAATTACAGCTTTGCGTATTTCATCTAAATCTCCACCAGTTGATAAATCCATTGCCGTATCAGCATGATAATGCTGAGATACTTGCATCTTCTCTACTTCACCTTGAACATCAGATGCTATAGCAGATGAACCAATGTTTGCATTAATTTTACATTTTGATGCAATTCCAATAGCCATTGGCTCTAATGATGTGTGATTTATGTTTGCAGGAATTATTAGTCTTCCTCTTGCAATCTCACTTCTAACTAGCTCAGGAGACAAATCTTCTACTTTTGCAACATACTCCATTTCCTCAGTAACTATGCCTTGCTTCGCATAATACATTTGAGTTCTAACAGTGTCGTTTTCTCTTTGTTTTACCCATGAAGTTCTCATAGCTTCTCCATATATTATATAATTGGTCTAGTGGAAATATAATCAAATAAAGTTAAAGTAGCATTAAGGGCTTAAAATAAAAAAGAAATTCAAAAACAAATAGTACTATATTGTAACAACAAGAGAAAAAAAAGCTTCTTGAGTGTATAATTTCGTAACGTTTTTCAAGCACAGGAGTATATTTGGCTGAGATAACACTTATTTTACTAGCTGCTGGTAGTTCTACACGTTTTAATTGTGATGTTAAGAAACAATGGTTGCGAATTGGACATAGGCCTTTATGGCAGTATGTAGCTAGAAAGTGTGTAGAAACTAAACTTTTTGACAAAATTATTATTACTTCTTCTAGTGATGATATAGAGTTTATGAAAAATTATGATTCATTTACTTTTGTTGAAGGTTCTACAACTAGGCAAAATTCTTTAAAAAATGCCTTAGCAGAAGTTGAAACAGATTATGTTTTAGTTAGTGACATAGCACGGTCTTGCATAAATGAAGACTTTTTGAAAAAAATCATTTCTAAAAAAGGTGAAGCTGACTGTATCGTTCCATACTTAAAAGTTAGTGACACTATCGTATATGAAAATGAAACTATAGATAGAGACAAAGTAAAAAGAATTCAAACTCCTCAACTGTCTCGAACAAGCATACTAAAAGATTCTCTTAATACAGATAAAGAATTTACCGATGAGAGTAGTGCTATAGTTGCAAATGGTGGCACAAGAGAATTTATTCTTGGAGATAGTGAAGCTAATAAAATAACATTTTTAAGTGATTTAAATCAATTATCTTGTTTATCTAAACCATCAAATGACACTTTAAGTGGTACAGGTTTTGATGTACACGCTTTTGATGAAACTACACAAATGTACTTATGCGGAGTTAAAATAGACTCTGACTTTGGTTTTAAAGCCCACAGTGATGGTGATGTCGCTATTCATGCTCTTATAGATGCTCTTTTAGGAGCGGCTGGCATGGGTGACATTGGTATGATGTTCCCAGACAGTAGTGATGAGTACAAGGATATTGACTCAAAAATTCTACTGCAAAGAGTTGCTAATAAAATATATAGCTTTGGTTTTATTATTATAAATGTTGACGTAACAATAGCAGCCGAGACACCAAGAATTGGCAAGTATAAATTACAAATGAGAAAAACAATTGCAGAGATTTTAAACTGCGATAGCTCACGAGTAAATATAAAGGCTACAACAACTGAAAAGCTCGGCTTTATAGGTCGAAGTGAAGGTGTTGGTGTTATTGCAAACGCAAACTTAAAATATTTCGATTGGACAAAAATTTGAAAATACTAATTATAGAAAATGAAGTTTATTTAGCGCAAAGTATTGCAACAAAACTAGGTGAGCAAGGTCATGTTTGTGATATGTGTACGTCTACTAGAGATGCAATAAAAAGCAAGGACTATGATGTAGTTTTACTTTCAACTAACATTAATGGTCAAGATTTTAATCCTGTTATTGAAACATTTAAAAGCGCTATTATTATATTGATGGTTTCTTATATTTCTAATGATACAGTTTCAAAACCACTTAGTGCTGGGGCGAAAGACTATATTCTTAAACCATTTATGATTGAAGAACTTATTAGAAAAATAAATCATTACCAAGATTATGAAAAACTAAAAAAGAGAGATGAAGCTTATAAAAAGTATTTAACTCACTCTTTTTCTACAATAACTCATGATTATGACCATGACAAGATTGATCTTCCAGTTTTTATCTCATCTTCGTTTCAAAAATACTCAGATGCATTTGCGTTTGAGCATGCGTATAAGAAAGATTTACCAATTCATTTTATAACTCTTAGTGATCCTAAAGCAATGAGTCAAATAGAAGCAGTAAATCAAGATGCAATTTTATATATTATAGATTATCAAATGCTTAAAAAAGCTGCTAAAAAAACTTTTTGTTCCCTTATTGCTAACAAAAGAGCTATTATTTCCAGTACAGATAAGATAGAAGATGTTGAGCAAAAGGTCTTAGAAATTAAAAATGACAATAATATTTTTGACCAAGGTGACATACTTCCAATAGAGGACTATGTTAGATATATAGTTCTTAACTACCAGTACAAGTTTCCTGATATTGAATTATCAAAAAAACTTGGAATAAGCCGTAAAAGTTTATGGGAAAAACGAAAGAAATATGACATCATCAAAAAAAAATAAAACCCTCTTAATAGATCAAGAGGCTCATTCTGCATTAGAATTACTAAAAGATGGTTTACTTGCACCTGCGACTTCTTTGATGAATGCCAAAGAGAGTCAAAGTGTTTTAAAAACAGGACTAATAAATGGGAAAACTTTCCCTTTTCCTTTTGTCCTTTCGCCATCTGGAAAAAAGAATGCAGAAGTTTTAAATTCTCTTGAGATTGGTGAAGAAATTACTATTTTATATGCTAACAAACCTTTTGCAACTCTTATAGTTGAAGAAGTTTTTCACATAGACCCAAGTGAAAGAATAAAACATATTTATGGAACAGACGATATTAAGCATCCAGGGGTATCGAGTACAATTAATAGACTTGGACCATTAGCAGTATCTGGTGAATATACACTTGTTAATAAATCTAGTAACAAAAATAAAGAAGCAATACAAAAAGCCAAACAATTAATAAACCCAAAACATATTACATCGCTTATGATGGAAGCAAATCCACTTAACCGTGCGCATGAGAGACTTATTCGTCTATCATTAGAAAACACAGATTTACTTATAATATTTTTACAAAGATATTCAAATGAATCGAACCTCAGTTATGAGATAAGAAAAGAGTCCTTAGATTATTTTATAAACAACTTTTTAACAAAGAACCATGTAGTTGTAGTTCCTCTTGAGAATAGTTATGTTTTTGAAGGTTTTAACGAGATAATTCTAGACGCAATAGTATCTAAAAACTATGGTTGTGACAGACTAATAATTGGTAGAAATCATGCAGGGCTTGGTATGTTTTATGATGCTAATTCAAACAAGTCTATTATAGATAAAGTGATTGGGATAGATATAGAAATAATAGTATCAAGTGAATTTGTTTATTGTGATAAGTGTACAACTATCGTTAGTAAAAACACTTGTCCCCATGGCCAACATCATCAAATTTCATATCATTCAGGATCTATTTTAGAGCTTTTGGAACTTGGTCTTTTACCACCTACTATACTAGTAAGAAAAGAGATTTCAGCAAAAATACTCTCAAAGCTATTTCCAAACAGGTTTAAAAACTTAGGAAAACTCTACTCTGCTATATTACCAGTTGAAGGTCTTTTAGAAGAACATTCTGAAAAAGATTTTTATTTAGAATTAATGAAACTTTATCAAACGACATCACTTACTTAACACAAGAAAGACATGGGCTTCCTGCCGAAGGAACTAGTTCATTTGGCGTAATAAATAACAATGGAGGGTTTCCTTCATTTTGTAAAACAAAATTAAGGAATTAAATGAATTGGTTTTTTATAACACTTGGATATAGTGGACTATCTCCTAAAGCACCTGGAACCGTAGGAACCTTAGTTTCTTTACCTCTTGGAATGCTTGTCTTAATATACTTCGATGCATCGACTCTATTTTTAGCATCTCTTCTGATTAGTCTTATTGCTATTAAATCTATTAATAAGTACGAAGAAAAGAGCGGTATACATGATGATAAACGCATAGTGATAGATGAACTCGCAGGAATGTGGTTTGCACTAAGTGTAGCTCCAGCTATCAGTGTAAGCATGGGTGAAGTTGGGAATCTAGAAAATGGTTTTATTGTGCAAGCTATCTTGTCGTTTGTGCTATTTAGATATTTTGATATTGCAAAACCTTCTATTATTGGAAGGATTGACAGAGAAGTTAAAGGTGGGATTGGTGTTATGGGTGACGACATAATAGCCGGATTTGCAGCAGGAATATCTAGTTCACTTATTTGGCAAGTTTGGCTACAAATTCAGAGTGTTATGTAAAAAATCCACTGTCTTCTTCCTTGCATCTGATGCAGATTTTGTCATCTGTATTTGTGCTAAATATAATATTGCATTGCTCGCATCTTCTTACATTAAAAAGAATCAAGTTTTGCACAGCCGGCTCAAAAAATTCTTTTATGTTGTATGAGCTAGAAAGTGTTATTGCATCTGAGGCACAAACATCATGACAGATACTACACTTTATACAAAGAAATGGATCAAAGTCAATCTTAGAATTTTTCATATCTGAGGTTAAAGCTCCTGTAGGACAAACCCTATAACAAAGTTGACAAGCTGTACAACTTTCTTTGTTTAAAATCTTTTGTGAAGTAAAACTAACTTCCTCAGCATCTACTACATGAAATATAGAAGGCCTTTGCAGGCTTTTTAAAGCCGTAAACAATATTTGACGTCTTTGTGATATTACTTTACGCTTAAGAAGACCTATGTCCTCTTTTCTTAGTGTATGTTCTAGTAACTCATCTGTCGCTTTTTTAACTTCTTTCTCAAAAGCAGATTTTTTCTTTGACACACTTCCTAAGCTAATAGAGTCAAAAAAATCTCTTTTATTATTTTTATTTTCTATTATAAGTTCTTGCTTTTCAAAACAAATATTTTCAAGTCTTATCTTAGCCTCACTTTGCATTGCTTCTAAGAGATAAGTTGCTTCTTCATAATTTTTAAGAATTTGTGGTTTACATTTGCTAGCAATATAGCACTCAGCACAATAACCCATATCTAAAATTATCTCTTTTTTTAAAATTGCTAATGAGATTATATACTCTATACTAAGGGCTGCGATACAAGGAACATTTTTATGACAAGAGATAAGCTTATCTTTATCTTCTACAAACTTAAAAAAAAACTCTGTTGGTTTAAAAGACTCAAGAGATAAGGCTTCACTTGGACATATAGCTTCACATGAAGCACATCCAACACAAGCTGATAAGTCGATTGATGGTAGAATCCCCTACTATTATTGCATTTACAGGACAAATAGTTTCACACTTATTACATGAACCCTCTCTTGCTAGTGAGCGAACACATTTGCTAGCTTTAAGTGAGAGTTGAGACATTTTGGGTAATTTTACTGGTAAAGACTCATAGATGGAAATGCAAATTCTAAAGAATTATTTTCTAAAATTTCCATCATCTTGTACATTACATCTTCTTTTGTCTCAAGCCAGTCTTGCCAAACTACACTTTTTGAAAAACAATAAACAAGTATGTTTATACTTGATTCGGAGAACTCATCTAGATATACAAATAAGTTTCTTTTAATGCCAAGCTCATCATCTTTTGAAACAATCTTAGCCATTTTGAAATTTGTGTAGTTATACTCAGTTCTTTGAGTGGCAATTCCAGGATGTTCATTTAACATAAGACGTATTTCTTCAATAGCTTTTTTAATATCTTCAGGCTTTGAGTCATATTTTACACCAAGACTCATTTTTATTCTTCTACCAAGAGAACGTTTATTCCAGTTTTTTACATCTTGGTTCGCTAAAATAGAATTTGGAATTGCAATGATTGCATTATCAAAAGTTCTAAGAGTAGTAACTCTTAATCCAATCTCTACAACTGTACCCTCTTGTCCATTAACAGCTATCCAATCACCTTGAGAAAAAACATCACTAAGTAAAATTGATAGTGTTCCAAAAAAATTAGCTAATGAATCTTTTGCAGCTAAAGCAACTGCAAAACCACCAATACCAAGACCAGATAAAACAGTCGTTAAATTTGCCCCAGCAAAATGTAAAACTATAAGTAATCCAATAACGATGATTATAAAGTTTACTATTTTTATACTGAGGTTTATAATTTCACTTTTAATACGTTTGTCTGCAGTATTTATTTCACGTATTTTTATACGAGAAATAGCATTTATCACTTTATAACTTATATATGTCAAAAGGATTACATAACAAATATTAAAGAATTTATCTAGTTCACCTACCCCTACAAAATCATTATAGATATAAATTGCTATCTCTATATTTATAAAGAATACAAGTACTTCTATAGGCTTACGGATTCTGTTTAGTATATCACTAGAGTATTTTTGTAAAGACTTTATATTAGATATATATTCTTCAATTTTTTTGTATAAATACTTACGAACAATGTAAGCTATTATAAATACAATACAAATAAAAATAAGTTTTACTACACTTAATCCATATGGGGTTATAAAGTTATTTATAGTCTCAGCAATTGCTGTATTGTTAATAGTAATCACTGGATTTATTAGGTTCATATTTGAGTACTTATTTAACCTATACATTTTTTTCTCAAATAATGATAAATATTTTAAAATATCAGCATTGATTTCTACTAGATTATAAAAGTCTTTTATGTTACTTTTAGCTTCACTTAAAATCTCTGATGACTCATTTATATCTAAAATATTAGTATAATCAACATCCATAATTTGTTTGTTATACTTTTGATTTTCAACAAACAACTCATTCATATAAGTCTTGAATTCTTCAAAGCTATATTTATCTAAACCTCTAAGAATATTTCGAATCATTTCGTTTTGTGCATTTAGAAGTTTGTATGATTTTACTAAAACTTCATCTCTTGTAGCTGCATATGAATTACCAAGACGTTTATTTAATTTTATAATCTTTTCTAGTGCAAAAATTTCAGAAGAATATACTTTTGATTTATTTATAAACTTATTTTTATTTTTTAACATGTCATCTAAGGCATTTGAGTATAAAGCTTTTTGTTGGATAGCTATACTCATGATTTTTTCTTGCGTTACGTTGTTATCATCCATCTGTTCAAGCAACAAAAGCTGTTGTTTAATAAATGGATGATACGCTTCTTGTGAATGCGCGAATACTGGTAAAAGTAAGATTAAAATTATAAGTAGTTTTTTGATTGTAACTCTTTTTTATTTATTAGTTTTTCATGGATGTTTTTATCATCATTCGTCTCAAATATGCAATTTTACTTTGCAGAGGTAAGTCTTTTGGACATACATCTTCACAGCCTAAAAGAGTCATACAACCAAAGATTCCATCTTCATCACCAATAAGCTCATAATATTCTTCATTACTACGCTTATCTCTTGGGTCTAAATGATATCTTGCTATTTTATTAAGTCCAACTGCCCCTGTAAAAGTAGGTCGCATCTGCATAGTTCCACATCCAGCTACACAACAACCACACTCAACACAACGATCAATCTCATATATCTCTTCAGCCAATGCAGGTTCCATACGTTCTTCTAGTTTATCTACATTTAAAACAGCTTCCTTGTCATGTATCCAAGTCTCTAGATGCTCATTTAAATGACGCATCCATTTTCCCGTATAAATAGAAAGATCTCCAATAAGTTCAAAAAGAGGCAAAGGAGCAAGAGTAATGTGTTCACCTAGTTTAGCAGTAAGAGTTTTACATGCGAGAGTTGGTTTTCCATTTACTAGCATCGAACAACTTCCACAAATTCCTGCACGACAAACAAAGTCAAACTTTAATGAATTGTCATTATGCTCTCTTATCTCATTGAGGGCAATATATAAGGTCATTCCATCTGATTCTTCAACATCAAATGTTTCCATATGAGGAACATCCTCAGGGTCATGTGGGTCAAATCTCAATATACTTATTTTTAAAAGTCTTTCTTTTTTTGTATCACTCATATAGCATCTCCTAGTCTCTCATTTTTTCCCTGATATTTTTTAGGTAATTTATCCATAAAAGGCATTAGTGCTTCTTGTATTTCAAATCTATCTAAACCTTCTTCTTCTGACTTGTGTACAGTTGCATCTACACTATCTTGTCGAATCGCTGTCATAGGGTGATGAGTAGTCATGTCTTTTCCATAACCACGAAAACCTGGAGGCATCTCCATTGTAGCTATATTAATCTCTTCATAACTAACACTAGGCATTGTTTGCTCATCATCTGGCCACGAAGTAATAGTTCTTTTTAGCCATTTTTCATCATCTCTAAGAGGAAAGTCTTCTCTCGAGTGAGCTCCCCTACTCTCTTCTCTAAGATATGCTCCAAGAGCACATGTAAGTGCTACTTTTATCATTCTTTGAGTTCTATATGCATTTACCAGTGCAGGATTTGCAGCGCGAGATTTTGAACGAAATACTTCTATATTTTTACTACGCTTTAATAAATCTTCTAGTTCTTCAACTGCTTCTTTTAAATCATCACCATTTCTAAAGATTCCAACTTTATCCATCATAATCTCTTCCATACGACGACGAAGTACGTAAGCATCTTCTCCATCTTTCTTGGTTAAAAGTTTTTCTAATTTATCATTCTCTTTGTTTAAAAAGTACTCTACTTTAGAACTATGAATAGTTATGTCACTGTCATTACTATCTAAATAATCACTAATATATTCAGCAACAAGCATCCCTGCAACAACAGTTTCACTAACTGAGTTTCCACCAAGTCTATTAAACCCATGAAGATCCCAACAAGCTGCTTCACCACAAGAGTAAAGACCTTTCATAGTTTGAGATTCTCCGGTGTATTTAGTTCTAATTCCACCCATAGAGTAGTGTTGTGTAGGACGAACAGGAATCCAATCAACAGCTGGATCTATTCCTAAAAAGTTCTCACATATTTCTTTTACTTCTCTAAGATTTTTTTCAATATGTTTACGACCAAGTATCGTAATATCTAGCCAAAGGTGATCCCCATATTTAGACTTAACACCCTTTCCTTTTCTTATATGTTCAGTCATTCTACGACTTACAACATCTCTAGATGCAAGCTCTTTTTTATCTGGTTCATAATCAGGCATAAATCTATAACCGTCTTTATCAAGTAAAAGACCACCATCACCTCTACAACCTTCTGTTGTAAGTATCCCAACAGGAACGATTGCAGTTGGATGAAACTGGATAGCTTCCATATTTCCTAAAGTTGCAACACCACTCTCTAGAGCTATTGCTTGACCCATTCCCTGACAGATAATTGCATTTGTTGAAACACTGTAGATGCGACCATATCCACCAGTTGCTATTGTAGTTGCTTTAGCAACATAAGCCACCAGTTCACCTGTCATAAGATTTCTAGCAATAGCCCCATAGCATCTACCATCTTCATGAATAAGAGATATAGCTTCTAATCTTTCATGAATATCAATATTGTCTTCATGAGCCTTGTTATCCATTGCATAAAGCATTGAGTGACCTGTTCCATCAGATGTATAACAAGTTCTCCATTTTTTTGTACCACCGAAGTCTCTAGCAGTGATAAGACCATGAGCCTCATCTTTTTCAGTTATAGTGACTTTTTGAGCATTGATGATAGCATCGCGATCGCCTCTATGAACTCTACTCCAAGGAACTCCCCAGTGTGCAAGTTCTCTTATAGCTTTTGGTGCGCAGTGAGTGAACATTCTAGATACAACTTGGTCAGCTCCCCAGTCACTACCTTTAATGGTATCAGAAAAGTGAACATCTTCGTTATCACCCTCACCCATTTTAGAATTTGCAAGACTTGCTTGCATTCCACCTTGAGCGGCTGATGAATGAGAACGTTTAGGAGGGACAATAGATAAGACTACTGCTTCGTGACCTCTCCCTTTTACACCTGTTGCAACTCTAAGACCAGCAAGGCCTCCACCGATGATTAAAACATCTGTGTAAATTACTTTCATTTGTATCCTTGTTTTATTTATTAGCTAGGTTTTATTTAAAATATTACTTAGTGTGAGTCTAAATGTATAAATTCTGATTTGTACCTTTGAGTAGAATCTTTATCCAACGAGTAACCTATATACATATATCTCATAAGACTCATTAAACCTAGTAAGATATATATAACTATCATACTTCTCATCAAAATCTTAAATCTTCTTCTTGATACTTTTGTATCCTTGCCTTCCATAAATCCCCATTTTAAAGCCAAACGATAAAGACCTATAAAGGCGTGAAAAATTACAGATATAAGAAGTAAAAAATAAAGAGGAGCCATATTTTGATAAACAACTCTCATCGAAGATGCAAATGGTCCTATAGTTGAAGGTTCTGCCATCATAGTGTAGAGATGCACTGAACCAATAAAAAACATAATAAACCCTGTTATTATCTGAACAACCCACATAGAAGTATCTTCATGCTTCATACTAAGAGTATGTTTTTTCATAGCCTTATATTGCTTATAATTGTTAGGGAATTTTCTAATAGCCACCCCAGCATGTAGTATAAATATAAAGAAAATTGCTGCTGCTAAAAATGAAGTGATGCCTGGATAGGTCTCTCCAAAGAAATAATAACCCTCAAAAAAAAGGCTGACTTTATACATCATTTCATTACTAATCAAGATAGAAGATTCAAAAATTATGTGTCCCATAATGAACACTCCTAAAATCA
>JBLIEY010000057.1:0-16274 GCA_047633475.1 Sulfurimonas sp. | reverse complement strand
ATGAAAAGCTCCATAGTATGACTTATCTCATCATGAACTGAAAATATTTTAGGTTCTATTGTAAACTCACCACTGCGAAGTTTTGAAAAATCTAAAATATCATTTATAATACTTAACAGATTTTCCCCACTGTTTAAAATAATATCAAGATACCTTCTATGTTTTTTAGATACATTTTCTTCCATTAAAAGGTTTACAAAACCTAAAATAGCATTTAACGGTGTTCTAATCTCATGTGACATATTTGACAAGAACAACTCTTTAGCTTGAGAAGCTCTATCTGCTGTTTTCCTTGCTTCTATGAGCCTTTGGAATGTAGCATCTGTGTAAAATTTTATAATTTCACGAAAAATCTTATCGAAAATATAAGAAATTTCATGTGCCATCTCTTTTGAGTCAAGACCTTTATCAAAGGTGAAATCAATCATAGAATGACGGAAATAACTACATATTTCAAATAGTTCACTAGTGCTTATTTCTTTATCTTCTAAGTATACAAGTAGTTCTTTTAACATAGGGTAACTACCGAACTCAACTCTACCTGCTATAGCACCTATAAAGTAGTCAAAAATACCACTTGCGTACTTTTGCAAAAAGAAACCTTTGTCGATTTTGTGTAAGTTTAGAATTTCTTGTGGGGAACTGTAAGAAAGCCATTGAGATAAAATTGATTCTTTTGAATCTATCAATATCTTTTGTTTGACATTTAAATTTGGTGTTTCTGATTTCATTATTTACCTATTTGAAAAATATTATGAGTTTATTATAAAGTATGAAACTATCATCAAGATAGACAATCTAACAAAAGATATAACAGCAACTCCAAGTATACTCATATTATAACAATTAGTGCATATACTAAATCTTTTATTTTCATAATAGGAGTAAAGAATATATGCGACATTAATACTAATAACTGAAAATGACATATATAATTGGATCATCCACATATCAAGTAAAACTACTTCATCACTTACAAATAAAGATGCAAAAAGAAGTACAAGCATAGCTATCATTAGGTAGTTAGCCCCATGGACAAATAAATCTCTACTAAATGATTTAGGCTGGGTTGGGCAACTATCTCCTAGATTTGATTTTAGACTTCTCTCAAATTTTTCTTTATTATCTTCACTCATTTTTGTTAGAAAATTAGCTCCGTAAAGATAATCAATCTTTCTTTGAAGTAAAACACTAAAATCACCACTACTTTTTAGTGAATGTTGAGCGCCTTGTCTATCTTCATAAACAAGACTTATCTCATCATATCTATTGACTTGTGCACTTTTATCTCCAAAGTAAGCTGTTGTTTCAAGAGATACGTGTTTGCCTTTCTTACTTAGGACCCTAGGGTTTATTAGCTCCAAAAAATCTTCGCCTTGCTTAACAACAGCAACACTATAATAACTTCCTACCTGCGTTGCTGATAATCCTAAAAGATTATGTTCAGTTATTGTGTCTTTTAAATCATCAATAAATGAAAATAATTTTTCATCAAAAGTTCTTACATCTACTGCAAATTCTACACTTGGAAGGGCTGGGAATACGGTAATCTCTCTAATCAAAATTTGACCTCGTACAAATATTATTTTCTTGCTGGTAAATACAGCAAAAACTGCTGTATTTTAAGATTTAGTGATGACTCTTTAGAATTAAGACAGTCATCTTAATATTGATGGCAATAAACCTAATAATTTGCCAAATCACACAAGTTCTTAGAAATTTTTGAGTACCACTTGGTACCATAGTTCCAAACTGAGGTGTATATGGCTCAACATGTTGTACATGTGAATGGTCTTTTTTTCTTTTTTCTTCGCTCATTTTTTCTCCAATATTTATTATTTTATTATTAAGGTTTACTCGGGAATTAAAGTCCAACCTGGTTTAAGTTTAGCTTTCCATATAAAGGCAACGTGAAGTAGGTATTTTACCCAGTGTCCAGCAAGACCAATTTCGCCTGTTGTACCATTTATATCACGACCAGTACCTGGGTACTTTTCAAAATCTGGAACGACTGGAAAAACTGTCATAGCTACTGCTGTTCCAGTTAAAAAACTTTGACCAGAAGATGCAACACATGCTGCGCCCATTTCAGACATAGATGCTGTATGAGTTGGTTCATTTGAAACACCATTTATCATGTCACAGATACTAGCAGTTACTGCTTTACCCATCATAGCTGATGGCATACCTGTTCTTGGGGGAGTTGGTGTAATAGCAGTTCCATTTGGTGATTTCATTGGTTTAGAAATCGGATGTGGAGGAGCGAAGGCAATACCTACAGCAAACATGTTTTTATATACAGGAGATTGAAGAGTTCTTGGCCAATCTTTTGCTTCCCAATCTCCATACGCTGTTTTAGTATAGTCAGCATCAACTTTCATCATACCATTTGCAGCAAATACTGTGCTTGTTATATCACTACCATCTTTGCCATATGCTTTCATACCAGCACCAGCGAATGGAGGAATAAGCATTGCAAAGTCAAATTCTTTAGTACTTATACTTCCATCAAGTGATTCATAAGTTACCATTCCTTCTTCAACTTTATTTACATGAGCACCGATTATCCAGTCCATACCACGCTCAGTATAAAGTGACTCAGCAAATACTTTAGATGAAGCGATATAACCACCCATCTTAAAGTGAAGTCCACCCATACCGAAGTCACCTAAGAAAGATTCGTTAGATATCCAAGTTATATCTGCCATATCACGAACACCTTCTTTATTAAGTTTGTGTTCTATATTGAAGATATACTCAAATGCAGCACCTTGACAAGTACATAAACCGTGCCCTGTACCGATTAGAAATTTTTGTCTTTCACCTGCTCTCATTTTAGCTATACAATTCTCAAGCTCATGTGCAGCATGAACAGCATGGTCAGCAGTACAAACAGAAACAGTAAACTCACCTAAACCATTTTCATCACCAAGACCTGGAGTAGCTCCGAAGTTAAGCTTAGGACCAGTTGCATTAATCACATAGTCGTATTCTAATTCTTCTACTGTTCCCTCTTTACCTTGACCTGTATACTCAATAGTAACAAAGGCTCTATCGCTAGATTCATTACCTTCAGGATTAAGCGAAACTGCTTTTGCCTGCTTATAAATTGCACCGGCTTTTTCATATACGGGAGCTAAATCAAAAGTGACATCTTCTTTGCTCATTCCTCCAACACCAACCCATATGTTAGATGGAATCCAATTCCATTTTGCATTTGGAGTTACTACCACCACTTCATGCTCAGAACTAAGCCATTTTGTAGCGAACGATGCTGCGGTGTGACCTGATACACCTGCACCAAGTATTACTAATCTTGCCATATATTCTCCCTCTTTAATTAAAAGTTATAACAATATTATCACAATATTATTATAAAATTATCATAAAATAATATTAATATATTTATAATAATTATAGATTAATATTATAAGAGCAAGAATCCTTTTATTTTAGGGCTAAACAGAGCTTAACAAAGATAGTTAAACTATATTTTTAAAATTTTACTGATAATTTCATAAGCATTTTTTGATAATGACTGTGTAGAAACTACACGTTCTAATTCTATTTTCATCAACTTTTTATTTGTCTTATTTAAGCGTTCATATATTTTAAATGATGCACATAATCCAGATGCTATCTGCGCATTTATTTTATCTATTTCTATAATCTTATCTGCTAAAAATGAATACCCTTTTCCATCTTTAGAATGAAAATATTTATAATTTCTGGAAAATGCTCCTATCAATGAACGTACAAGGTTTGGAATTTTTTCATCATATACCTCATCCTCTTGTAAAGATATTACACGTCCAAGAGTGCCTTCTCTTGATGAAGAAGCTAAAATTGCAAAATATTTATTCATAACTAAAGTATCATTTTTGTATTTAATATAAAAATCTTTTAGTGCTGTTTCGCTCTCTTTAACTGATGTATTTTCTAAAATATCTAGAGCAACAATTCTATCTGTCATAGTTACAGAATCTTTATACTGTTTTTTTACAATAGCAGTTACTTCATCATCTTCTAAAGAAGACAAGATTCTTAGAACTCTATTTTTGATAGCTCTTTGACCAATACTTTGGGCATCTATATCTTCACATTTAGGCTTGTTGTTTTCTTTGTAAATGTCTAAAAGTTTGTCTTTGTATTTAGTTGCTATCTCAAAAATCAATCTATCTTTTGCTAAATAAATTGGCTCAAAATCAACCTCTTTTTGTCTTTGCATCAAACTAGAAACTGACGGTAGTTCCAAAAGTAGTGCTTTATATGAAAGTTCAATATCTAAGTCTAAAATATATCCATAAGCATTTAAAAAGTCTGCATCTATATTTCCACTCTCCATTATCTCTTCTAATGCATCTATAGCAAAAGACTGTGCTGACTCATACCTTACAAAACTATTCTTATCATGCTTCATTAAAAAGGCATATTCTTTTACTTTTTGTTTTACGATAATTGGCGCAGAGAAGTCTCGGTTTATAGATAAATATGGTTTAGCATCTAAGCCTTCAAAAATAAACTCTTCTTTTTCTTTTGAGATGATTAACACTTTTTCAAGTATCTCTTTACCATCAAGCCCTATAATCCCAACTTTAAGAGGAAAATAATATGGCTTTTGTGTTGAACCATCTACCGCATTAGGAACTTTCTGTGTTAAAATTAACTTATAAACACCATCATTAAAAGACTCTTCAACTTCAAGAGTAGGAGTACCAGACTGGTGATACCATCTCTCAAATTCACTAAGGTCAATACCGCTTGCTTTAGACATAGCCCATAAAAAATCATCAGTTCTAACTGCTTGACCATCAAAACTCTCAAAATATAAGTCAGTTGCTTTTCTATAGTTTTGCTCACCTAAAAGAGTGTAAATCATTCTTATAATTTCTGCTCCTTTTTCATAAACAGTAGCAGTATAAAAATTGTTAATTGACATATATGAATTTGGCTGAATTGGATGAGCAGTAGGAGATGCATCTTCAACAAACTGTCTCTCTCTCAAAGATTTAACATCTTCGATTCGTTGAACTTCTTTTGAGTTTAAGTCTGCAGAAAAAGATTGGTCACGAAAAACAGTCAATCCCTCTTTTAGTGTAAGCTGAAACCAATCTCTACAAGTTATTCTATTTCCAGTCCAGTTATGAAAGTATTCATGAGCTATAACACTTTGAATCCCCATGAAGTTAGCATCTGTAGCTTTTGTTTGATCTGCTAAAACATAAGTGGAGTTAAAAATGTTTAGACCTTTGTTTTCCATAGCTCCCATATTAAAACTATCTACGGCTACTATATTGAATATCTCTAAGTCATATTCTCTTCCGTACTTTTGTTCATCCCAAAGCATAGCCTCTTTCAATGACTTCATAGCGTGAAAACACTGTGATTCATTTCCCTTGTCACAGTAAATATTTAACTCAACTTCATCTCCAGATGCAGTTGTATACTCATCACTAATGCTACCTAAATCTCCAGCTACTAGAGCAAAAAGATATGATGGTTTTGGATGTGGATCATGCCAAGTAACTACATGCCTACCATTTTCAAAATCACTAGAGTTTTTCTTATTTCCATTACTTAGTAAAATAGGATATTTATCTTTGTCTGCAATAACGGTAGTTGTAAAAATACTCATAACATCCGGTCTATCTAAATACGGAGTAATTTTTCTAAAACCTTCAGGCTCATTTTGTGTACAAAAGATAGGACCAGACTTGTAAAGCCCTTCAAGTTCTGTATTATTTTGAGGATAAATTTTATTTTTAATTTTAAGAGAAAAGGAATCTGGAACATTTAAAATCTTTAAACTTTCCTCTTCAACAACATAACGTATATCTTTTAACTTTAAGTCATTCAAATATAATTCTATAAGCTCCAAATCAATAGCATCTAGACACAAATCACTAGAAAAAGTGTCTAGTCTATTAATTTTCATAATGTTTGTAACTATTGCATACTCTTCATAAAGTTCAAAATGTAGTTCACAACTCTTAATTTCAAACTCTGGCTTTTTGTAATCTTTTAAATATATAGTATTCATTTGGCTCATAGTGCCTCTTTTTTATTTTTAATAATAATAGCATTAAGTGTATTAGTATAAGTTAACGAAACAAAGAAGATGTTATATATAATATTATCGTAAGTGATTTATAGTAAAATTACAACAATTAACGACAAAGGCAATTAAGTGAGCATATATAGAGAATACGACATCCGTGGCATCTACGAAAAAGAGTTAAATGAACAAAGTGTTGTTCGTATAGGGTATGCACTTGCATCTAAGATAGATGGCGAATATGTAGCTGTTGGTTATGACGCTAGAAGTCATTCTCCTATACTTTTTGAATACTTAGTTTATGGACTAAATGCCGGAGGGAAAAAAGTTCTTGACATGGGGATGGTTCCTACTCCAGTTAACTACTTTACAAACTACCAAGATTGGGATGGGATTACTCCATCTGCATCTGTAATGATTACAGGTTCGCACAATCCAAGTGAGTACAACGGTTTTAAAATAACTGTAGATAAAGCACCTTTTTTCAGCGAAGACATCTATGCGCTTGGTCGTGAGTGTGAAACTCTAGACTTTCCCTCTTGTGTAAAAAGAGAAGTTACTAAGATAGATGCAGTAACTAGATATATAGACTTTTTAGTACATGAATTTCAACACTTAAAAGCAATGGATACTAAGATAGTTTATGATTGTGGAAATGGTGTTGCCGGTGTAGTAACTGAAGATATTTTTGCACAACTTGAACTAAAAACAAAAGGTTTATACATTGAGCCTGATGGAACTTTTCCAAACCATCATCCAGATCCTTCAGATGAACATAACTTAGTAGATGTTAAAAAACTTCTAGCAACTGATGGAGATATTGCATTTGCATATGATGGAGATGCTGACCGTATCGCAGTTCTTACTCATAAGAACAACATCAAAGGCGACATGATGGCACTTCTTTACTCTATGACTATGGATAAGCCTACTGTTATTGGTGAAGTTAAATGTTCACAAGTTATGTACGATGAACTTGAACGCCGTGGTGCTACAGCTATAATGTATAAAACTGGTCATTCAAACCTAAAAGTAAAAATGAAAGAGACAGATGCAGACTTAGCTTGTGAAGTTAGCGGACATGTGTTTTTCAAAAATCGCTACTTTGGTTATGACGATGCCATTTATGCAACTCTCAGAATGTTAGAACTTATTCACGATAAAATCGACCTAGATGAAGAACTTGCAAAACTTCCTCAAGTTTTCTCAACTGAAGAAATAAAAGTAAAAACTACAGAATCAGAGAAATTTAAAATCATAGATGCTGTAAAAGTTTTACTTAAAAACCCACCTGCATCGTTTCCTACTATCAAAGATATCATTGATGTGGATGGTGTTAGAATCAACTTTGAAAATGGTTGGGGACTTGTACGTGCTAGTAACACAACGCCAGTACTTGTTACTCGTTTTGAATCAACTTCAAAAGAGACAGCAGAGCTTTATGAAAAAGCTATAAATGATTTGATTTTAAAGGCTCAAAGCTCTTTATAAAAAGTTACTCTTTTTTATCTTTGTTAATTATATTTAAATAGTGTTGTACCGAGTTTACATACCTTACAGGTTCATTTCCTCGGGCATATCTATGTTTTAGACTTTTGTAGTATTTTTTCTGAGATAAAAGGGGCAACACTTCTTTTATATCACGCCAAGAATATGGGTTTTTATTTAATCTTCTTGCTAAAGTTTGGGCATCATGAATATGTCCCATACCAACATTATATGCTCCAAGAGCGAAAGAGAATCTACTTTTTCCTTTTATTTCTTTTGGAAGCCTTTGTTCTAGCATAGACAAATATTTTGCACCGCCGTAAATACTTTTTTTGGCATTTTGTCTATCATCAACACCCATCTGCTTCGCAGTATCTTGAGTCAACATCATCATACCACGAACGCCTGTATGGCTTTTGGCATGTGGATTCCAGTGTGATTCTTGATAGGACTGCGCAGCTAATAAAGGCCAAGGAATGTTGTATTTTTTACCAGCTTCTTTAAAATACTCCTCATACTTTGGCAAACGATATTTTAGACGTTTGTAAAAAACTTTAGTGTCGTAGTAATCAAAGATGCCAAGATATGAGTAGTAAAAATCTTTAAGCTCAGCCATTTTCCCAGAATGCTCATAAACATTCAACCATTTATAAAGACTCGATTCTACAGAGTCATCACCTTTTCTAAGTATCCAAGATAAATGTTTTCTATCATTAAGCACTATTGTTCTTATAAGTTCTGGGTAATAACGCTGATTCATCATAAATATGTTTGAATCCATAAGAGTACAGTCAATCTTGTTTTGAGAAGCCATTTCTAGTAATTCTTCTGCAGAATACTCAATAGTTGTATTATACTCAAAGCCAGGAATATCGTTAGCAACGCGGGTTAGTGTATCTTCATAACTAGTATCTTTACCAACAAGAATCTTTAGATGAGATAAGTCTTCTGTCTTTTTAGGAATTGTTTTTGTTTTACTTAAATTTTCATTACAAACCAATTGCTCTTGTATAGTAGAATATTGTGGACCAAAGATAAATTCTTCTTTTCTTTTTGTAGTTGCACTAAGAGATGCTACAGTTATATCACCTTGTCCTAACCTACTTTTTTGCAAAGCTTCACCAATTGTATAAACGACACTTAGGTTTAAATCAACACCTATATCTTTTGCATATGCAGATATAAGTTCATATTCAAAACCTTGTTCTTTTAGTGTCCCAACATAATAAACTGTCGGTGAGTTAAGTATTATTACATCAAGTCGTTTTTTTTCTTTTATTTTTTCAAGAAGAGTCATGTCTTTTTTGAGTGGAGTCATATTTTTATTTGGTAGTTCTTTTGGTATGAAGAGAAGGCTTACTTGCCAGCCAACAAAGAAAAACATTATTGCTATAACAAATCCAAAAACGTAGTTTTTCATTCTCACCTCTAAAGTAAAAGTCTTTTAAATCCACTTGGTTTGCTTTATTCTACTAAAGTAAGGCTAACTACTAACTTAATAGTATTATAGCTATCAAGGGTTTAAACCTTATTTCGCTATAATTTTATTCATAATTTATTCATATAAATCAAGGAAAAAAATGAAAACTCACACTCTTTTAATGCCACTAGACATGCACTTACATCTTCGGGATGGAGTTATGCTAGAAAATGTTGCTCCACTTACTGCTTACAGTTTTAGCGGTGCAATTGTTATGCCAAATCTTGTTCCCCCAGTATCAACACTAGAGGATGTACAAGCATATAAACAACGAATAATGGCCTCAGTACCAAACGACTACTTTGAACCATATATGACACTATTTTACAAAAACTATGATAAAGCATTTTTAAAAAGTGTTGCTGAAGAAATCGTAGCTATAAAGCTTTATCCTGCAGGGATTACAACAAATTCTGAAGGTGGTGTAACATCTTTTGACATTGAGGATATGCGCCCTACTTTAGAAGCTATGAGTGAGTTAAATATTCCTCTTTGTGTTCATGGAGAGACTGATGGTTTTGTTATGGATAGAGAAGCTGAATTTATGAGCATCTATGAATTACTTGCATCTAACTTCCCTGATTTAAAAATCATTATGGAACATATTACTACAAAAGAAGCTGTAGCAATGCTTGATAAATATGAGAATATTTATGCAACTATTACAGTTCACCATCTTCTTTTAACTCTTGATGATGTTGTTGGTGGAATGATGATGCCACACAATTTTTGTAAACCTATTGCAAAAAGACCTGAAGACTTAGATGCATTGCTTAGTGTAGCACTGGCAGCTCATCCAAAAGTTATGTTCGGTTCAGATTCTGCACCTCACCCACAAAACAAAAAAGAGAGTTGTGGTTGTGCAGCTGGTGTTTTTACAGCACCGATAGCACTTCAACTTCTATGTGAAATTTTTGAACAATATGACAAGCTTGCTAACCTTCAGGCATTTGTTAGTGATAATGCACAAAACATCTACGGTATTTGTCCTGAGTTTAAAGAAGTTACTTTAGAAAGAAGACCTTTTATTATTCCTCAACATTATGCTTCTGTTGTACCAATGTACGCAGGTCAAGCAATCAACTGGGCGATAGAGAGCATTGACTAAAATTCTACTCCTAGAAGACGACCTCCTTTTTGGAGAGACTCTTGTTGATTTATTAGAAGAAAATGACTTTGAAGTCACGCATGTCCCGAATGGACAAAGCGCTATAGATGCAACTTTTAATAAAAAATTTCATCTTTATATACTTGATATAAATGTTCCTCTTATTGACGGTATCACAGTTTTAAAAGAACTGCGTAATGTTAATGATCTTACTCCTACTATATTTTTAACATCCCACAAAGACAAAGAAAAACTAACTCAAGCTTTTATGAATGGCGCAGATGATTATATAACTAAACCTTTTGACAGTGACGAACTTCTTCTTAGACTTCAAGCACTTTTAAATAGAAGTAATTCAATAAGTGTAGAGTGTACAAATAAACTATTTCATGATGAAGTGCATAAAAGAATTTTGTATAACAAAAAGGAAGTTGATTTATCAAGAAAAGAATACTCTCTTTTACTTTTACTAATGAAACATGCAAATAATACAGTACCAAAAGAACTTATTAGTGATGAATTATGGAACATGTCTCAATCAAGTAGTGATGGTGCCATACGTGTTTATATCAACCGAATAAAGCAATTACTCCCAGAAATATCAATTGAAAATGTTCGTGGGATTGGGTATAAACTTGTTTCGTAACCTCAGAATAAGTATCTTTGTTTATTATTTTTTGACTGTAAGTGTTTTTCTAGGTATTTTGTATTACTTTTTAGTAGTTGTTCAAGTTGAAAATATTTTTCTTCTTGGAGTTATTATGTTATGTTTTTGCATCCTTGGCGGAGTAATGATATCTAAGCTTGCTATTGACCCTTTGCAAGAACATGTACAAAACCTACAAAATCTCTCAAAAGAAACACTACACGAGCTTAATCTTCCTATTAGCACTATTATGACAAATTCTAATATGCTTAAAAAAAACATACAAAGCGAAAAAGACTTAAAAAGGATTTCTAGAATTAACACAGCCTGTTCAATGTTACAAGAGAGATACAACGAACTAGACTACATGATAAAGAAACAAACATTAAATGAAATAAAAGAAAATTTTTCACTTGATGAACTACTTAAGCAAAGAATAAATTTCTTAAAAAATATATACCCACACATGAAGTTTACACTTGAGCTTCAAGCGACTAAAATCACATGTGATAAAACTGGATTGGCAAAAGTAATTGACAACCTTATAGATAATGCTGTAAAATACTCACCAAATAGTAATAAATGTGATATAAGATTATATAACAATACAATTTACATCCAAGATTATGGTTGTGGTATGGATGAATTAGAACTTGTAAGGATATTTGACAACTATTATCAATCTAATGGTAACATGCGGGGGTTTGGAATTGGTCTTAGTATGGTTAAACGATTTTGTGATACACAGAGCATACAACTTAACTTCAAGTCAAAACCAGAGCATGGAACAACAGTACTAGTAAAATTTAAGGACAATTAATGCAAGGCGACTTTTTAACTTATGCAGAAGCATCTGTAGACTATGGTGTAATAGGAATTTTAATACTTATGAGTGTAACAACTTTATGGCTATTTATAGAGAGATTAATCTTTTATAAAAGCGTCCGCTTTGATGATTATAACCATAGAGATGTACTTGAGATGGACCTAACTAATAACATCGGTGTTATAAGTGCTATTGGTGCAAATGCTCCTTATGTTGGATTACTTGGAACAGTTCTTGGTATTATGCTGACATTTTACACTATGGGTGATGCTGGAGCTGTAGATGCTAAACAGATAATGATGGGCCTTGCACTTGCACTTAAAGCTACTGCAATGGGACTTATAGTTGCTATGCCTGCTATTATTGCCTACACTATTGTTCTTCGTAAAGTTGAAAAGATTTTAACTACTTATGATGTGATTCAAGACACAAAAGAGAAGTAAAAATGCCTAGGTATAAAAAAGAACCAAAAAGATTTGATCAGATAAATGTTATACCATTTATCGACATCATGCTTGTTTTACTAGTAATGGTTTTAACTACTGCTACGTTCATAAAACAAGGGGTGATTCCGGTTGAACTTCCTGAGGCAAAAGCAAGTAAAAAAGAAGACCTTAAAAAAGAGATAAGTATATTTGTAAATGCTAAAGGCGAGATGTTTTTAGACAAAGAGAAAGTAGATGCTACTACACTTGAATCTAGGCTATCAAAAATAGATAAAGAGCAAACTGTGGTACTTAGAAGTGACAAACAGTCAAAATTTCAAGACTTTGTAACTGTTATGGATATTTTAAAACGATTAAACCATGAACAGCTTTATATCATCACTAAAGAGTAGTATTTAGTACACTTTATCCATGAGCTTGATTTTTGAAGTCTGGCTCACTTTTTTTTCATCTTCATTCTCTACTGGTACTATCTTCGAACTATTTTCTGTACTAAAAACTTTTTTCTTTATAACTTCATCATCTCTAAAAAGTGTACTAGCTATAAAAAAAAGCACCATTATTACTACAACACTTGTATATAGTAAAATATAATTTTTTATATGTCCTGTTTCAAAAGGATTTTGCATTAAAACTTCTCACTATCGTTAAAACTCTTAGCACATAGCTTATATCCATAATCCATCACTTCTTTAGCTCTGTTAAACTCAAATATTCCACATAAGTTCCTTGGTACATTTATTTCTATATCTGGGGGATAAGCAGAGAGTTTCATTCGTGCGATTGTACTCTGCATAGTTTCAAAAGATTTGTTAGCAATAATATACATACCATTTTCTGTAGTAATAGCATCTGGAAGAGATATTTTACTCATATACTCTTTTATTTTTTTAGAGAATGGTAACTCTTCTTTTTTCTTTTTAATTGGTGATTTAATTAAGATATCTCCACCTAAATTTACCGCAATTGTAAAATCGGTCGAGTCATGGAATGTTGGAGCTATGGGAACAGGATTTAAAACTCCGCCATCTACTAAAAGGTTTCCTTTATAAGGATATGGAGTAAAAAACAGAGGAAGAGATATAGAAGCTCTAATTGCATCTAGAAGTGATCCTTCATTTATCCAAACTTCTTTTTCTGTATCTATATTTGTTGCTACTGCCGTGAACTTTATTGGAAGATCTTCTATATTATAATCACCAATCAACTCTTTCATCTTGGCCATTAAAGTGATTCCAGATACAAAACCACCAGAGCCTTTAAAGTCTAAGAGTTTCAACATATCTATAACACTTAATCCTGCTATCCACTCTACATAGACATCTAGTTTACCTGCTGCATAAAAGCCACCTATAAGAGCACCCATGGAAGAGCCTGATATTGACTCTATTTCATAATTATTATCTTCTAAATACTTAATAACACCAACATGAGCCATACCTCTAGCACCACCACTTCCCAATACTAAAGACACTTTCGTTTTTTTCATGTTATACCATTAAGAAGTCAAGTTATAAAAAGCAGTATTTTCTGCTTTACCATAGTGATACCCTTGAAGCAAATCAACACCAAGTTCTTTTACAGCAATAGCAATTTCAGGACTACTAACATACTCTGCTATTGTTTTCATATTATTTCTTTTTGCATAATCCACCAAAACTTGCACCAGAGACTTGCAGTTTGCATCACTAAGTATCTTACTGATAATAGAACCATCTATCTTAATAAAATCAGCTTGAAACTTAGTTAGATGTGTAAAATTTGAATAACCAGTTCCAAAATCATCTATTGCGATGAAAGAACCATAACTCTTAACCATCTTTATAAAATTTTCTAAAACAGTGTAATCACTAATATCCTCAGACTCTAGTAACTCAAAGGTTATGCTAGGTCCATCATGTTTTTTAAGTCTATGCTCAATGTATGCTACCAACTCTTTAGAATTAATATTTTCATATGTAAGATTTATTGTTACTTGCTTATTTGAATTTTTAGATATTGCAAATATTTTTTGAATTATTTGTCTTGTAAAATTATCAAAAAAACTACTCTTTTGTGCAATTTCCATGAATTCTTCAACTGCTATTACATTAGCATCTGCATCTATGATTCTCGCTAAAGCTTCATATTTAACAATTTTTTCTGTATTTGCATCTACAATTGGTTGAAAAAATGGTTCTATTCTATTGTTTAAAAGAGCATCTTTAAAGTTATTGAATTTTTTTAAATTTTCTATGTGTATCTCTTTTGTATCTATACAATCATTATAAACGAACAATCTACTTCTGTTTTTCTTAGCTTCTTTTAGAGCCAAAGATGCTCTATTTAACAACTCTTTACAACCATAGGCCACACCTATATTAAAATTAACTACAATGTCATCTGTTATAAACTCTTCTTCTGAGAGTAGCGTGAATTGTATCAAGGATTCATACTTGCTAAATAAGGTTTTATCATCTATCAAGATAAGATAACGGTCTGCATCTAGTTTATAAAGAACTACACTATCATTTGTTATGCAATTTTTGAGCTTCAAAGAGGTTTCTAAAAGTATTTTATTTCCAACTTCTTCACCATATAATTCATTAATTATACTCAACTCTTTCACATCTAAAAGTATGGACATCATTTCAGTTGTGCTTGCAATTAATTTTTCATTTAATTTTTGTCGATTGGGTAGATTAGTCATAATCTCAGTTGAATAAATTTTTAATAATTCTTGACTTTTAATTAACTCGGTAATGTCTTCTCTAAGAGAAATATATTCTACAATTTTACCTTCTTCATTTTTTATGGGATATATACTGGAGTTAACATAATAAAAAGTTCCATCTTTTTTTCTATTTTTCAGAATACCTTTCCAAATTTTGCCACTTGCTATAGTTTCCCACAATTCTTTGAAAACTACCTTTGGAGTATTTGGGTCTTTTACAATTGAATGAGGCTGTCCTATTAACTCATCTTTAGTGTATTGAGACACCTTACAAAAAGTATCATTTACATAAGTTATACGACCTTGAATATCAGACTTTGAAAATATACTGCTAACGTCAAGAATTTCTTTGTACTGCATAAGAATAGACTCATATTGCAAAATTTCACCTCATATATTAGTGAGTGTAGTATATCATATATATAAATATTGTGAAACTCTTTTATTGGCAAGTGTTATTCTCGTTGTATATTGTATTGTGAAGTCCAAAGAAGTAGAATAAACCACCCTGAATAGGTGGTTTAAAAGAAGATGTAAAAAGCTTACATCATTCCAGGCATACCCATTTGAGGAGGCATTCCACCAGCATCTCCAGCTGGGGTTTCTTCTTGAATTTCATAGATTGCTGCTTCTGTTGTAAGAAGTAGACTAGAAACAGAAGTTGCATTTATTAAAGCTACACGAGCCACTTTAAGTGGGTCAATTATTCCTGCTTCGAACATATCTACATATTCACCTGTTGCAGCATTAAAACCTATGTTAAGATTTTCTGCACTCTCAACAGCATTTACAACAACACCAGTATCGTAACCAGCATTTTGTGCAATTTGTTTCATTGGAGCTTTCACAGCACGAAGAATAATCTCACAACCAATCTTTTGGTCACCTTCAAGATGAAGACTTATTTTTGCAGCGGCACGAACGAATGCAGCTCCACCACCGATGATAATACCCTCTTCTACTGCAGCTTTTGTAGCAGAAAGTGCATCGTCAACACGGTCTTTTTTCTCTTTCATTTCAGTCTCTGTTGCAGCACCAACTTTAATTACTGCTACTCCACCAGAAAGTTTTGCAAGACGCTCTTGAAGTTTTTCTTTGTCATACTCAGAAGTTGTTGCTTCTACTTGAGTTCTTATTTCAGCTATTCTTTTTGCAACTGATTCTTGAGTACCAGCACCATTTACGATTACAGTATTGTCTTTATCAATAATAACGCGAGAAGCTTGACCTAGCATCTCAATGTTTGCACCTTCAACAGTGTGACCAGTCTCTTCAGAGATAACAGTACCTGCAGTTAAAGTTGCAATATCTTGAAGCATAGCTTTTCTTCTGTCACCAAAACCTGGAGCCTTAACAGCAGAGATGTTTAAAACACCACGAAGTTTATTTACAACTAAAGTTGAAAGCGCTTCACCTTCTACATCTTCAGCAATAATAAGAAGTGGACGGTTAGTTTTTTGAACTTGTTCTAAAACCGGAAGAAGATCTTTAAGTGAAGAGATTTTACTATCA
>JBLIEY010000056.1:0-16309 GCA_047633475.1 Sulfurimonas sp. | reverse complement strand
GGAAATTCAGGTATAAATATTTCCATTCCAAGTTCATTTTCAAGTGCATTAACTAAGCCACCGTTAAGAGCTGGACCACCATCAAAATAAATGTTCTCTTTTATACCAACTCTTTTTACAAGCTTAATAATTCTCTTTGCTATAGAGTAGTGCACACCTGCAACTATGTCTTGTATACTGTTGTTATTTCCTAAAAGTCCTATTATCTCAGACTCAGCAAATACTGCACAAGTGCTATTTATTGCTAATGGAGTTCCCTCTGATTTAAAGTGATAATCACCTAGTTCTTCAACTTCTAGTTCAAGATTCATTGCGACTACATCTAAAAATTTTCCAGTTCCAGCTGCGCATCTATCATTCATAGCAAAGTTAACTACGTTTCCTTCACTATCGAGTGAAATTGCTTTAGAATCTTGACCACCTATATTGATTATAGTTTTTATTTCACACTTATCTGCTGCAGCAGCTTTTGCACCAATTGCATTTGCAGTTATCTCACTTATATTTTCATCTGCTTCTTTAAAGAGTTTTCTCCCGTATCCTGTTGATACGGTATAAGTTACATCTTTTTCATCAATATTTAGTTCACTAAGCATCTCTTTTAAAGTCTGTTTTGCATATTTATAAAACATACTTCCACTTGCACTTATTTTATGTCCTACTAACTGTTTGTTCTCATCTATAAGTGCAACTTTAATAGCAGTTGAGCCTATATCAATTCCTGCAAAATATTTCATTTACGTTTCCTTCTTCTATTTTTAAGAGATTCTACAAAAGCTTCAACCCTAGTTGTAAGCTGTCCTAACTGACTAGGAGAGTAATCGCTCTCAAGATAGATGATAGGTATACCTTCTTTCTCCATAGCTTCTAAAATAGATCTCTGTTCCATCTCATAAACTTGGTATCCGGCAAAAGCTTGATATACTACGCCATCAGCTTTATACTCTTTTACTAGGTCTATAATTCTTCTTTTTCTATCTTCATTTTTTGTAAAAATAGGGCAGGTGCAACCTTTAAGATATCTGTCTGCAATACTATCAACCATGTCATTTACAAACCACTCATCAACACTCACCATATCGTTAAACATTCTGTTTGATGAACATGTCTCATCCGCAACAATTATGGCATCTGACTGTTCTATGATAAGAGGTACTTTTAGGTTTGGAAATATTGGAGGAGAACCGGTATAAACTATTCTTGGACTTCTCTTATGTGCTGCATTGAATTCATCTTCGACTTTTTGTTCACACTCTTTTGTAAGTGCATCTACTGCTTCTATCCAGTTGTCTAGTTTATCAAAGAAAAAAGCATTTGTAACTAAAAACATATCTACACCAAGTATTGGAGAGTTTACATTTTTTCTTAAAATATTTAGCTTATGATATAGATGCTGAGCATAGCCTACTTTTTTAATAGATTCTTTTAATTTCTTTTTTGTTAATTTTTTGCCTAGTTCATTTGATAGTTCTGACGTGAATTTTCTAACACTTCGTCTCCAATATTCTCTACTCTCTTCACTCTCTTTTGTTCTTGGAAATTCCATGTCATAGATGCTGTATCCCATATCTTCTATAATAGCACCAGATTTTGCTTTTTGATCACAGGTTGTTGGTGCTATTATAATGTCAGGTTTATCAGTAAAGTTTTCAGATGCAAACTGTCCGACAGTTGCTTTAACTAAAGGGCAGGCCTTTGAAGGTAGCAGGTCACTTCCAATTTCATCATCAGCATAAAAGCCATTACATAGTCTAATAGGAACAGCATCTAGAGCATATATAATCTCTGATGGTACTTGAATACACATAGTACCAACTTTTACTTTGTCACTATGAAGAGGTTCATGCTTACAATATACACTCTCAAAAAGATCGTAAAAATAATTCATAGTCTTTGGTGGCTCTTTAAATTCATTTTTTATTTTCTCTAGTATAGCTATCGCTTCCATAGCTTTATGACGATTTTGTTTCTCTTTTGGAGTCTCTATTTTATGCTTTTTTATATCTTTAGTCATCTTTTTTCTCCAATTTATCCATTTGCATTCTTTTAGTAAATCCACCTTTAGTAGATTTGAAGATTGGGTAGTTAATAAAATCCACATATAAAACATCATCTTCAGGGCAGGCTGCTATACATTTCATACACAAGATACAGTCATCCCTTAAAATATTTGTGCTTGTTACATCATCGGCAATGTCTTTTATTTGCATATCACAAACGTTGTAGCAATCACCACATTTTGTACATTTATCACCATTTTTTTTAAGTTTTAGAAGTGCCGCGTCACTAAAAATATAATGCATCGCACTCATAGGACAGAAAAAACAAAAGAATCTTTTTTTGACGAAAGAGCCAACTACGAAAAGAGCTGTAAATACTAAACCTATTGTTGTAAGAATCATTGTAGTTTTTGTAGTAAAATCTAAACTCCATTGTGAAGTATCTCCCACAAGAAGAGGGGTTATCATTCTTCCAGGACAGATATAGCAAAATGCTGCTCTCCACTCTATTCCAAGAAGCCCCATCCCTACAGCCAGTGGAGCAAAAATGACTATTGCGAGCATAATGTACTTTATCTTTTTTAGTTTATTAAATTGAGGTTGTGTATATGTGCTGTATCTTATACCAAGCATTTTTCTTAAACTCGTAAGCCAATCCTGCATAGTTCCTAGAGGACATGCATAACCACACCAAGCTTTGTTAAATACTATAAACCATAGTAAAAAAACTACAAAACCTATGAGAACTGAGATGCTAGCCGCACTAAATAATACATCTAAAGGACGAGTTAGTTGATGTTGTAGTGGTAATAAGTAGCATACACCTCCTACTTCCCTATCATAAGCGCAAGAAAACACTGGCATAGAACTTCCTAAGTTTATAGAAAAATAACCACCATATATAAAGATTATAAAGAAAAATAGTTGTAACCAAAAACGAAATCTTTTGATGTCAGACTTGTTTATAAAGTCTCTAATCTTTTTCATTAAAGCTCACTTCTTTAAAAGGTTTTTCTCTTCTTTTTCTAAACCAGTAGATGCTAAAACCAGAAAGAATTGCAGTAAATAAACCAAAAGCATAAGATTTGTAACCGCTCTTTTCTGGATAATAAGTAGATGCATAGGTAGCTTCGTAATTTATTGAGTCATACTCTTTATCGTCATAGATGCCATTTGCTTCTTGAGTATAGTTCGCAGTTAGTAAAAAGTTGCTTTTATGTCTTTTATCAAATTTATTCCACTCTGGAAAATAATCTTTTACAAGTGTAAAAACAGCTATGCCGTCCTTGTCTGTTTTAACGCTCTTCGACCAACCACTTTTAGTTGATAATGTTAGACTGGCATTTTGAATAGCTTTATAATTAAGCAAGACTTTTAGTCTGATTTTATCTCCTGAGTATAGACGATGATAAAATGTTTCATCATTTTCTCTAAGTCTCAATATATCAAAAGGTACTTCTTTTATACTATGAGCTGCCATTCTTTGTTCATCGTAAATGGCATCAGTACTATGATTAAACCTCAGTTTTTCATACTTCGCAGTTTTTACATATAACGTATTGTTTTGCATCATTTTACTACTATAAAATAAGTTGTAGTAGCCATTGTGAGGCATTTTAAAACTAACTGATTTACATCCTCTCTTTTTTGACTCCGTAAGTTTTATTGTTTTTAAGTTAGCATCTAGGACATAAAGTTGTGCATCTATACTATTCATACAGTTCTTCTTTGCACTACTATCTTCAAAGATTGGCCATACTTTTTGTGAAGGTATTCTGTTTCTTCCTCCACTATGACTACTTCCGCCTCCATAAGATTTTCTCTTTTTAGCAGCTGGATTAGTTTTTGAAAAATATACTGTATCACTTGCAGTTGGTTTTAAAGCATTGACTTTATGTCTTGAATCACCATGAGAAGCTTTGGCCTTTGCTCCATGATTTGCATGTCCACCTGACTTTGAACCATAAGTACTAAAGATATAACCTGTATATAGATTTGTACCTAAGAAAAATAGTATTAAAAATGCGGCAAAAGGAAATGCTATGATTTTTCTTATTTTATTTGCATCTAAGAGTTTCATTCTTTTATATAAAATAACAAAGGCCCAAACAATACCAATCCATTTTAGTAAGCCAAATACATGTAACCAACTATCTCCTCTATTGGATAGAGATGCTACATCTACAGCAAAACCAAATCCTTGAGCAAATCCCTCTACTATACGTTCGTATCCTTTTATAAAAAATGTCTCAAGAGAGTGAGCAATAGAACCTAGTATAAAGAGTGGCGCGTATGAATATCCTAAATCATAAAATATTTTAGAGAAATCTTTTTTAAGAATTTTAGATGCTATGAACATTCCTAATAGGGACGCTGATATTGTAAAAAGCATGGCATAAAGAAAGGCAAATAGTCCTATAGCGTCAATTGAACCGAAGTCTATATAGCCTTTGAAAAATTCGGCTGTTTTTGACCATATCATATCTTGTGCAGCGTTACTTCTGCCTATACCATGATGAAAACCCATAGTAATAGAAATAGCTCCAAGAATCAGTACATATGCCCAAATTTCAGCTTTTAAAACTTGAAATTTTGAAAAGAGTGAAAATGATGGTTTTGTAACTTTAAAACTAATAGCTTCACATGCAGCACTACAATCCATACATAAAGTACAATCTGTCATAGAGCTTTTTTTGTCAAAAGTGAATGGTTTTAGGTTATGTGGACAAGCAGTTGCACACTCAAAAGTTTTACATTCATTACAAGCACTTTTATAAGTTCCTAGCCATGTGAAAGATAGTTTAGAATAAGCACGTGTTAGAGTTCCTATGGGACAGATATATTTGCAGTAACTCATATCTTTATATAAAAAGTATACGACAAAAGAGAGTAGGGTCATAACACTAAACATAACAGCAGTTCCAAGCGCTGTTCTAAAAAGATTGGGGAACATGTAGTAAACTCCCCACCATCCTATAACAAGAAGTAAAAGACCTATAAACCTATTTTGCATCCATTTTGGCATTGTCTTTTTTAACCCAAATTTTGTGATGTATTTTCCCATAAAACCATGAGGACAGATGCCACAAAAAACTCGTCCTAATGTTGGAAGAGTTACAACCATAAATAAAGACCAGAAAATACCCCAAAATACTGCCCAAGTAAAATTGTTATCTTTTCCTGTATTTGTAAAACCAAAATAAATGGCATATAAAAATAGAGCTAAGACTACTATCTTAAGTGTCATTAGAAATTTTTGATTTTTAAGTAAAAAACCTATTATAGGTTTTGCATAAAGATCATCTTTGTCACGTTTTATAAAATTTACCATTACTTGCCTTTTTTAAAGTACTAAAACACCGTTTAAAACTAATATTCCTACTATCACTAGCAGAAGTGCTGCCATTCTTTCTACGGAAAGTTTGTATGAGGAAAACTGAGCTAGTATCCCTTTAATTACTTTTGAGAGAATAAAACCATAAAATATAATTGAAAACATAACAACCCCAACGCCAAAAAATAGACCAAGTCCTATAGAGTTGTAGATGCTGTTACTATTTACCGCTACTGCTAGAAGAGTCATAATAGGAGCACATGGATTGATTGACATACTTGCACCAATAGTAAAAAAACCAAACTTGTTTAACTTTGAACTTTTTATTAGTGGAATTGTATGTCCGCATGAAGTAGTGGATTTAAAACTTTTATAAAATAGATATATTCCCATAGATATAGTACTAAGACCTAAAATTATGTTAAATATTTGGTTGTTGTTTAGCATCTGTTTCACCCAAGCAGAACTCAAATACGCTATAACCGCCATAAGTGTGTAGCTAAATATTCTTCCTAGACTAAAAGGTAAAATAATTCCAAGTGCTTGTTTTGTGGTGTTTGAATTACTAACTAGTAAAGGGCTTAGAAATGGCATACATGAAAACATACAAGCTGTTGTTCCATAGGCAAGACCTATGATAAAGATAGAAAAAAAAGCTGAATATTCCATAGTCTTTGCTTGTCTTTAGTTTTTGTTCTTCTTGGTAATAATCCCAAGATTTTTAAACTTTTTTTCTTCTAATGTATCTAAGAGAGAAACAAATAAGTCAAACTTTGCATTTTTATCACAGTTGATATGAATAGGTGTTTTTACTTCATATTTTTCAAGTTGAGTAAGAATATCTTTCTCCAAGACTTTTACCTTGTCAAATAAAATGTCTCCATTTTTCTTTATGGTAATAGTTAAGCTCTTTTTATTATTTTGTTTTGTTGCTGTCTTAGAATCTGGAAGATCTATGGGAATAATTCCTTTAGCAACAAAGGTAGCAGTAGTAAGTACTATTACAAGTAATACTAACATAATATCTATAAATGGTACTACATTTATAGAGTCAAATTTTTTAATTTGCAAGTTTTTTCTTTTCTTTGATATCCCAACGAGCGAGAAGAACTTCTATCTTTCTTGCTAAATGGTTGTAAAACACAATGGCAGGAATAGCTACGATAAGTCCCATTGCTGTAGCTTTTAAAGCAAGGGCTAAAGAGGTCATAATCATTTTTGCATCAAGCTCACTACCTTGACCCATCGCATAAAAAGTTATGATTATTCCAAGTACAGTTCCTAGCAATCCAACATATGGTGCATTAGAACCGAATGTTGAGATAATATTGATGTTATTTGTTAGCTGGATTTCAAGCTCTTCTTTAGTATCAAAGCTACTTACATCAACTCCTCTATAAAAAAGAATTCTTTCAACCCAAAACCAAAATGTCATGAAACTCATAAGACAAAGAAGTCCAATAACACCGTAATCAATTATATCTTTTATCAGTTCTATATTCATTAGAATTTCGCACTTAAGCCTGCATAAATTGCTCTAGTTGGAGCTACTCTGATAGTTGCATCTTCCATATCATTAGTTGAAGAATCACAACTTACATTGACAAACTCATAATAAGTTTTACCTAGAAGATTATCAACACTTGCAAAAAACTTTAGTTGTGGGTTTACTTGATAGTTTAGTTTGAGATTTACAACTTCATAGCCATCTTGTTCGTACTTATTTGTTTCATCAGCATAGTAACTACTTTTGGCAACTACTTCAGGTGAAATTGTTAATTTTGATGTAGGTCTATAGTCTACACTTAACTTAAGATTGTGTTTTGATGTTCTCGGAACTTGATTACCTGCTAAGTCCAAAGTTTGATATGTACTAGTACTACCAACTTCTTGTTTTAAACTATATGATGTATAAATAGCATCAAGATAAGCATACGCCATATTAAAAGATACTACTTCTTTTTGATTGCTACTTAAAGATAGTTCAAACCCTCTACTTCTCATATCGCCAACGTTGGACCAATATGCTTCCTCATCAGTTTCAGTAGTCCGGGTCGACATGTAGCTACCGGCAAATCTTCCTATATAGTTTTTTACATCTAGTTGATAGACAGATGCAGCATAATTAAGCCCAAATTCTTTTCCAGTTATACCAATTTCATAGTTATATGATATCTCTTCTTCTAAATTAGATGAGTCAATATCTCCATCACTAATACCTTCTTGATTCTCAGCAAGTTGATCAGCTGTTGGTGCTTTAAAACCAGTAGTTACACTTACATACATATTGTTATTTTTATTTATTTTATAATTTAAACCTGCTCTATAAGATCCTATATCGTATGATGAGTTTGTACTATAAGCACTGTTTACATTATCAGTATAATCGTACTCTATATGGTCATATCTTGCATTAATTGTTGAACTTAAAGATTTTGATAACTTATATTTCACTTCTGCATAAACTGCATTTATATTTTCATCAGTATTACTTTTATCTGAAAGATCACCAATATCATAAGTAGCATCAGTATCAAAAGTTGAATTTTTCATATTATTTCTTTGAATATCTACACCTGTCATAAATGCTAAGCTATCATAAGATTTACGATACTCAGACTTTAAACCATTTTGCATCCATTCTTCTTTTTTATATGCTGTAAAATAAGTTTTTGACCGATGACGTGACGTATAGTTGTTTGTATGGTCTGAATAACTATAAAGGTTAACCATAACATTTGATTTATTTTTTAAGTCTTTTGAATAAGTTGCAAATGTTTTTATTAAAGTAGTGTCATAATATGCACTATATGAAACTTGACTTGTACTTTTAGGGTCATCTTTTGCATTTGTTTCACCTGTAACACTATTACCATCACCAGTTTTTCTAGTAGTATAATCAAGTCCAAAAACTATATCGCTACTGTCATCTATGTAATAATTATACTTACCATTAACAGACTTATGTTTGAGATATGCATCATCCCAATAACCATCAGTATCTATACGACTTATTTGTACTTGAATTGCAGAATTTTCAAAACTTTGATTTGTAGAGGCTAGGATTTTATTGTAGCCAAAGCCTCCTGCTTCAAATGTAGCTTTTGTTAAGTCTTTACCTTTTGCTCTTTTTGTAGTTATTATAACGGCACCAGCTTCTGCATCGTTACCAAAAAGATAAGAAGCTCCACCTTTAATAACTTTAATACTAGCAATATTGTCTAAGTCAACATTAATTTTTCCAGTTGTTTCTTGGACTGGAACCCCATCAATTACTACTGCAACCCCTGGTTTTTCGCCCATATATAAGTGGTTACCAATCCCTCTAATATGTACTTTTACGGTATCAGTTCCGACTTTTGAAGCTGTTAATCCGGGAATTGAATTTAATACGTCCATTATACTTTTTGGATTAATCTTTTGGATTTCTTCTTCTGTAATAACTGCTACACTTGATACATCACTTTTTGTTGATTCAAACTTATCATCAATTGTAGATGATTCAACTTGTATAGTCCCTAAATCAGAAGCTGCAAGATTTATTACAAGTACACATATAATAGATAAATAAACTTTTTTTTTCATATTCTCCCCTAAAGATATTAAAATTCTTTGGGAATTATAATAACAAAGTGTTAATTATGTGTTAAGTTCTATATTTAAGTAATATATAAGAAATATAATTCAAATAAATTGAGTTTAAATTTAAGTAACCACTACATGCAGATGTGGGTATAATTGAAACTTGATGATAATAATATCTAATCCTTCTAGGAAAATAATGAAATACTTCACTTTTGTAGATAAAGACCACTTAGCTTATACAAAAAAAGAGATATGGGATGTAGTCTTAGATGTAAAATCCTGGCCATTACTTTGGAAATATGTGGTTGATATTACATTGTATAAAGATGAAAAGGTTAGTGAAGGAACAAAAATTGATTGTTATTTTACGCTTTATCATCTCTTGAATTTACACTTCAATGTTTCTATTGAGACTTTAAAAAAAGAAGAGTTTGCTTCCTTTAGTATTGAAGGAGATTTTTCAGGAAAAGGAAGATGGATACTTAAAACAGAAAATGCTTTGAGTGAGTCCGAACTATTCTTACACTTACAGACAAATCATTTCTTACTTAAGTTTATTTCTATTTTACCTTTTGGAGAAAAAATGGTTCAGTATAGCCATAGACGTGTAATGCTAGAAGGGAAAAAGATGATTATTAAAAAACTTTCACATGTATAAACTTTTTTTACTTTTCTTGCCACTATATCTTTTTTCTTGGGAACTACATAAAGAGACTGATAACATTCGCATCTACATAGAGCATCCTCCAAAATTTAAGTTTGCTCAGTATAAAGCCCAAATGCTTATGCCTTATTCCATACAAGATATCTCAGATACTATTATGGATTATCATAGTTACACATCATGGTTATCAGACTGTATACAATCAGATAAAGTAGGGGAGGAAGTTTACATCTTAATGAGTCCACCTTGGCCACTATCCCATCGTCAGGTTTGGGCAACTATAGAAAAGATAGTTTCAAAGCAAGAGCATATTATTAGACTCAACTCTATAGATGCTAATACTAGCAAACACAGTGGGGTTTGGTTTACTTATCTTATCGCAGAGTTTTCCCTAAAAGCAAAAGGTGACTTATCTACACAAGTTACTCTATCTTTAATTGGTGATCCTGGAGGTTATCCACCTGCATGGCTAGTAAACCTTATGGCATGGAAAATTCCTTATCAAAGTCTTTATGATTTAAATAACTATCTTAAGATTTCTAAGCCTTAATATATATTTTTTTAATTGCTATTGAGCACTTTTTCTGAGCATTTATAAATCTCCTGTAAGCTAGAATCTTAGATTTATAGTACAATAAACACAACAAAGGATTTCTATATGAATGGGACAAGACTCTCACAAGATTTAATATCTATTCAAGAAGACATTACTATCCATTACGATGAGTTGATTAAATTTGCAGATAATCCTACTTATCTTAATCAGTATGTGGAAAAATATGGTCAAAAGTTATACCAACAATGCATCTTTTCATTGACCCATATTTCAATCAATGAGTCACTTTCAGAAATAAAATGGAAACATATTGTTCATCATAGAAAAAAACTTAATACTGCTCTAGATAGAGAGGTAGGTCTAAAAGTAGCTGCGATAGATTATTTGGAAAATATTTCAGATAAAGACTTTGAGATGGCTGTAATGGAAAATGACAAAGTTGATGATATTGTAGATGTAGCAACAATAGATCAATTGACTTCACTTTATGTCCGAAGCATGTTTGATGAAATGCTTAAACAAGAGTTTCAACAGTATCTTCGTAATAATCAAAAACTTTCTATTATGATGTTAGACATCGATAATTTTAAATATTTTAATGATACTTATGGGCATCAAGGTGGTGATGAGGCTTTAACAATAATAGGGAATACTCTATTAAATGCTGTTCGTAAATCTGACATAGCTTGTCGATATGGAGGAGAGGAACTGGTAATCATTATGCCTCAAACAGATATTGAAACAGCTTTTGATGTTGCACAAAGGATTCGTCAAAAAATTGAAGATACGGATATCGATGGTAAAAGCCTTACTATTAGTATAGGAGTCAGTGAAACAACTGCATCAACAAAGACTGCTGCTGAACTTCTTAAAATGGCTGACGATGCTCTTTATCAGGCCAAAGTAAATGGTAAAAACCAAGTAGTGAAATCTAATGAAGCTTAGTATAAACTCTGAAGATATTAGCCAAATCGCTATTGGAGCATTTGCCCTGGCTGTTCCTATCTCTTTTTCTGAAGAAGCTTGGAGAATGGGAGAAACCTTACCAATATTTAACCTATTTATTGTATTTACTTTATCGGTATCATTTTTGGGTATTTACGCCTACTATAGCGTTTTTCAAGGGATGATTTCAAATCGATATAGAATTTTTGTAATAAGAATTTTTATCGCTTATTTTATATCAGTTTTGGTTGTTGCATTAGTCTTATTCGCTTTAAACAAGTTTCCAATTGTTGATGACCCTATTGTAGCAATTAAGCGTTTAATCTTGATTACTATGCCTGCATCTATGGGGGCTATTATAGTTGATAGTTTTGATAAAGAATAATTTTAAAAGTGATTGTATTAAAAAGCTTAATATAATTGTAAAATCTATTTGAAAATTTATAAAGGTTAAATCATGAGAAAAATATTACATTTTATCTTCTCCGGAGTGCATCTGTTCGCTGCTTTAATTCTTATAGCCCTATCCCTATTAATTATGGGTTGGTCTGTTTATGAAGTTATTTCTAGTATTGAGAAGACAACTGAGTTTATTCCACTAATACTTCAATCTGTGGGTGCCATAATAATATCTGCAGCCATTATTGATGTTGCGCAGTATATGATGGAAGAAGAAGTATTTATGAATAAAGAGCTTCGTGATCCTGAAGAAGCAAGAAGAACAATTACAAAAATAATTGTAATCATTACCATTGCGGTTAGCATTGAAGGACTGGTTTATATATTTAAAGCAGGAACGAAAGATCTTACACTTTTACTGTATCCGGCTTTACTGATTGTAGTGTCAGCTATTCTAATTGTGGCGCTCGGTATATATCAAAAGTTAAGTGCCACTATAGAAAAGATAGAGGAAGTAAGCCCCATAACAAGTGACTCCATTTAATAAAGATACTTTTTCGTGTGTCTTTAATAAGTGGTTATAATACATTATAAGTTATATGTTATATGTTATATGTTATATGTTTTATAATAACAAAAAGGTAATAAGTGAAAATCAACAATAATCTCGGTTTTTATAAGTTTATGCATAAGCAGATTATCATAATAATTGTCTTAAATGTTGCTACCGCACCAGGCTATGTATTTATGGGTTACCTTTATACGTCGATGGTTTATGAAATTGCATGGATGGGTTTTATGTTAACAATGCCTTTTTATGGGTATTACTTATATAAACAATTTGATGTTAATATGACAATTATAAAAAAAGATCTTTGGCTTAACAAAGTCAGATGGTTTATGGGCATTTATTCTGCATCATGGATACTCATGTTTATCTATTATATATTAAGTGATAATTCTGAAATGCATTACATTGCAATAGCTACTCAATTAGGTAGTGCTACAGTAGCTGCTACTCTACTATCCTCACAAAAAAAACTTTTTCTTTTTACCGTTATATCTCTTATGCTTCCACTTGCAATATACTTTTTAGTTATCGGGGAAGTCTTTTCTTATATATTAGCGTTCTTCACAACAGTTTTGACTTTAGTACTTCTTTATGCAGCTAAGAATACTAACGACTATATCCTCAAAAGTAATTATCAAGTTTATCATGACCAATTAACTACACTTGCAAATAGAAGATATTTTTTAGAACTTTTAGAAAGCACAGTAAGAGAACAAGGAAAAAAATATTCATATTTATTACTGATTGATCTTGACTATTTTAAAACTATAAATGACACACTTGGACATGATATAGGAGATGAACTTTTACGTGAAGTAGCAATGAGAATGAAAAATATTTCTAATGAGTATAATAATAGTCTAGCAAGAATTGGTGGAGATGAGTTTTGTGTTTTAAGTACTATCTTTAATAATAAAGATGAATGTCTAGCGGATGCTAAAGTCTTTTCAGATAAATTACTTCATGAAATAAAAAATAATTATATAATTAATGACAATCATCTTTGCATTAGTGCGAGTATAGGGGTTAGTGTTGTAAACAACAGTAGTGTTAATGTTGCAGAGTTCTTAAAAGAAGCAGATATGGCAATGTACGAGGCAAAAAATCATGGTCGAGATGGCATTATAGTATTTAGTGAAGATTTATATGCTCTTGTGCAAGACAAGCTTGAGATTGAAAGGTTACTATACTTTGCTATTAAAAAAAATGAAATCACTTTAAACTATCAAGCACAAGTAGATATTAATGATAAGGTAATTGGATGTGAGGTTCTTGTTAGGTGGAATTCTAAGGAATTAGGTTCAGTAGCACCTGATATATTTATACCAATTGCAGAAAATACTGGCTATATAATTGAACTGGGTCAATATATTATAGAAGAGTCATTCAAAACTATAAATGAATGGTCTCATAATAATTTGGATATAAAAACAGTATCTATCAATATAAGCATGAGACAAATATTAAGTAAAGACTTTGTTGCTTGTGTAGATAAGTTATATAAAAAATATATAGATAGTAATAGTAAAATAGGTGTAGTTTTTGAAATAACTGAAACAAGTTCTTCTAATGATTTATCTAGTTTAAAAGAGATTATTGAGTACTTAAAACACTACAATATTTTATTTTCTATAGATGATTTTGGAACTGGTTACTCATCTATTAGCTATCTCAGTGAAATTTCCTTGGTTGAACTTAAAATTGACAAATCATTTATTGATAAAATTTCAGAACCTAAGCAAAAATCACTTATTAAATTAATGGTTGATATAGCTAAAAACTTAAAACTTACTGTAGTCGCAGAAGGTGTTGAAACTGTATACCAAAGGAACATATTAGAAGAACTTGGTTGTGACTTATACCAAGGTTATCTATTTTCTAAACCTTTACCTAAAGAAGAATTTGAAAAACTATGCATCTTATAAATAGCTTTGTTTTTCAATGAAGGGCATGCTATAGGCACCTTTTATAATGTGACATATGACAGGAAAAAATTAATGAAGACACGAGTCTATTATGATTACCCATCTTTTCCTAGTACATCCGGAAATAGCAGGAACTAAAGGCTTCTATTTTTAGAAATTTCCTGTTTTTTAGGAAATTAAGTGAAGTCTAGTGACCGTATTTGGTGCCATTTCTTGTTTAAATGTTTCACTTAAAATGTTGTTCCAAAACTCCTAAGGCTTTGTGGGAATTTATACTTTTTACTTTTTAAACACTTTGTGGAACGCCGAAAACTAATATGAGTGCTTCGTGTTCCAAATATAAGTCTTATTGTAATTAGGTTTATAATAGATTATCCTACTTCATAAGTAATAGAAAGCAGTAGCGTGATTTCAATTATTCATATAAATTCTAATGATTAACAACAGCTAAAGTGCTTTAAATATATAATATTATTAATTCTACAGAGGAGTATTTGCTTGATGGATCATATAAAACAGTTAGAATATATAAGTGAAAAGTTATTATTTATAAAATTAAAAGTTAAGCAAGATACTAAAAGCGGATTGTATGATATTAATAAGTATGGTGAAGATATATTTATGCATCTTTTAAATAGTGCTTATGGGTTTAAAATAAGTAATGCTAACGAAGTTTTTTATGATAACTTTCCTGCGATAGATCTAATTGACGAAGAAAATGAACTACTTATACAAGTAACATCAACATTAACTGCAGATAAAATTTATTCTACTATTAAAAAACAAAATGAAAAAGAAGAGCTAAAGCCATACAAAGATTATAAATTAAAAATGTGTTATCTTGCAGGTGCTCCAGATTTTAGTGATAAAATAAAGTTAAAATTGAAAAAAATGGGTATTGATGAAGAAGATTTATTAGACCTTGATACTATTAAATCTATCGCACAAAATAATCAACAAAAATGCAATGATATATATGAGACTTTAAACCAAAGACTTGATTGTAAGGCTTATAATTTAGATATAGTAAACCACTTTAAAAAATTTGAAACTCAATTGAATCATCAAACTACTAAAAAACTCTCTTCTTATGATAAAGACTTTGGTGACTTTTTACAATCCAATAATAATGTTTTGGAAGTATTTGGAACAGGAGGACATGGAAAGTCTCACTTACTAAAACATCTAGCTTTATTAAAGAGTGACTATATTCCTGTTGTATTTACAAAGCAAGACAATGTTGAAGCTGACTTAAAATACCTAAATCACACTAAAAAGTATTTGTTTATATACGACGATATTGATAAGTTTTTAGATAAAAGTATAAATAGTATTTTTTCTACTATTATTAATAACGGATTTAAAATACTTATTTCCTATCGATCTGCATCAAAATACTTAGTTGAAGAAGAAATCTTAAGATTCAATGCATTAAAAACTCAAAAATTACATATAACTTGGAGTAAAGATGAAATCGAAGATTTAATACTTTTAATAAGACCTGAATTAAAAGACTTTGCTGTCAATGGCATAAATGCTCAATATAATTCAAACCCATTTTTAATTATAAATGCTTTGAAAGGTGATATTGATAAAATCAAGAGTTTTTCTAAAAACATATTGAATGATTCTTGTAGAGCACTGAAAAGATTTGAAATTAAAGAAATTGAGATAGAAAATCTATTATTTAGAGTAGCCTTATTAAGTCCATGTCCAAGAAACTTAATTGACATTAAAGATGATGATAAAATTAACCAACTGTTAAAAGTAGGTGTTTTAAGAGAATTAAACAATAAAATTAGATTTAATCCGGATGTATTGGGTGACTTATATTTAGCTAGTTTTATAAAAAATTATGAAAATAAATATAAAGAGATAGCTCTTGAGTATATGGCAGATAACTTAGAGCTTATAATTACTAACCTATCTTATGTATTATCATATGAAGATAATAATGGTTTAGAACTATTTTTCAAAGATATAGTTAAAGGATGGTTAAAAGATAAAGATTATAGAAATTCAAATTTAAGAATATTATATAGAATTGTAAGATATGCACCTGTTGAGTCATTTATGTACTTAAAGGAAATAACTACTCTTTTAGAAGTAAAAGAAAATGAACACCCAAAAGGTGGGGTATTCATGGAAATTATATCCAAGATTAGTGAGGTAGATTTTAATATCTCTGATGAACATATAAATTTAGGAAGTATAGTTCCAATAATCAATAAACTAATTTCAAATTTAAAAAATGAAAAAGATCTAGGCAAATTAAAGATTAAACATATAATTGACTTTTTAGTTTCTAGCAAAGTTCAATCTTTCCCCAA
>JBLIEY010000055.1:0-16627 GCA_047633475.1 Sulfurimonas sp. | reverse complement strand
ACGAAACCTACGGTGAACTAAATGAGGATAAGAGTAATGTAGTTGTAGTTTGTCATGCCCTGACAGGTTCACATCACTGTGCTGGTATTTACGAAGGTGAAACAAAAGCTGGTTGGTGGAATGGACTAATAGGTTCAGGAAAAGCTATAGATACTGACAAGTATTTTGTAATCTGCTCAAATGTAATAGGAAGTTGCTTTGGTTCTACTGGACCAATGAGTATGCAGCATCCACATCAAGATCACTATCGATACAAGTTTCCTGTTGTAACAATAAAAGATATGGTTAAGGCTCAACGTATTCTTTTTGACAGACTAAATATTCATAGAGTTCATGCTATTGTTGGTGGTTCTATGGGTGGGATGCAAGCTCTTCAGTTTGCTCTTCATTTTCCAAATTTTTCAAACAAAATTATTGCTATGGCTGCAACTTATGCTACTCAACCTTGGGCTATAGCTTTTAACAAAGTTGCTCAAGAATCAATCCTAAAGGACCCTGATTTTAAACAAGGATATTATGATCCTGAAGTTATAGCAGAGCAAGGTCTTTCAGGTATGGCTGTTGGTCGTATGGCTGGGCATATTAGCTTTTTATCTCATGATTCCATGGCAAAGAAATTTGGAAGAGAATACAAAAGAACTGATGGTCTTTACGAACTTTTTGGAAAATTTCAAGTTGAATCATACTTAGAATATAACGGCTATAATTTCACAAAATGGTTTGATCCTTTAGCTTATCTATACATTACTAAAGCCATCAATATTTTTGACCTTTCTCGTGATTGTGATTCACTACAAGAAGCTCTAAAAAAAGTAACTGCACAAACATATCTAATTAGTTTTAGAGATGATCTTTTATTTAAAAACACAGAAATGAAACATATAGCAGATATATTTAATGAAATCGGATATAAAAACTATACTTACACAGATATAGATAGTGGATATGGTCATGATGCTTTTTTAGTAGAGCTTGATAAATTTGAAAACATTGTAAAGGATGCATTAGATGAGTAAAGTAGAAGATTTTGAAACAAAACTAGAGAATGCAAAAAAAACTTTAGAGACTCTAATGAATCCTGAATTAACATTGCAAAACAGTGTAAAAGAATATGAAAAAGGCATGAAAGAACTAGCAGATGCTCAAAAGATACTCGAAGAAGCTGTTATAAAAATCAACGAAATAAAGAGCACTTAATGAGAGCCGCTGTACTACAACTTAGTGCGCAAGGTATGAGTAGTACAAAATTATATAACTACATCAGAATAGCAAACAGTAAAGGTGTAAAAGTTCTGCTTCTTGGTGAGTATATTTTAAACCCTTTTTTCAAAGAACTAGAGACCTTATCTGTATCTATGATAAAAGAACAAGCGGAGCACCAAAGTAAAGTTTTAAGAGAATTGTCTTCTACTTACAATATGACAATTATAGCTCCGCTTGTTATAGTTAAAAAACAAAAAGTATATAAAACAGTAGCGAAGTTCGCGCCCTCTTCTACTGCTTACTATCAACAGCAACTTCTTATAAACTATACACACTGGAATGAAGAAAAATTCTTTGCAAATGAGACAAGAGCAATTGAATCACCATTCGTTTTTAATGTAGAAGGCTTTAAGTTTGCTATTGTAAGTGGTTTCGAACTTCACTTTGATGAAATATTTTCACAACTTGAAAATAAAAACATAGACTGTATTTTACTACCAAGTGTATCTACTTTTGATTCATTTGAGAGATGGAAATCTCTTGTCCTTTCTCGTGCCTTTGTACACAACTGCTATATATTAAGAGCAAACCGAATAGGTGAATACAAAGACAAAGATTTTAACTGGAAGTTTTATGGGGATTCACTTTTAGCATCTCCAAACGGTGAACTTCTAAACCATCTAGGCAACAAAGAAGAGTTAATGATTGTAGATATGAGTCATACAGATGTAATTAGTTCTAGACGTTCTTGGGGATTTAAAGAAACTATAAAAAAGAGAGAAGCATGAAAAATGTAATTAAAAATATCCTGAAAATCGCACTTGTAGTCATTTTAGCAATAGCTGCTTACTATGTTTACCACGTGAATTTTGACTACCGTTTCGAAGAGATAAGTAAAGACAAGGTTTATAAATCAGGTCTAATAAAACCAGCACAACTTGAAAGCTATCTTCTAAAACATAATATTAAAACTGTTATAGACTTAATGGATCCGGGTGTTCAAGATAGACTAAATCCAGCAAAACAAGAACATATAAATGCTGAAGACGATGCTGTTAATGCCATAAATAAAAAAGACAATCTCAATATAAGACATGTAAATATTCCATCAGGACAAGTTCCAACTAAAAAAACACTTACTAAATTTTTTGAAGTTCTTGATGACAAAAACAACTACCCTGTTTTAATTCACTGTTACCACGGGACAGGAAGAGCGCAAATGTATAGTGCCCTTTACAGAGTTGAATATGAAAAATGGAAAACTGAAGATGCAAGACAGGAAACAAGATTTATGGTTGAGGGTTTTGGATATAGAAGTAGTTTTTCAAAAGGTAAAAGCAAAGGTGATTTTTTAATAAACTATAAACCTAGAGAAGAAGGTACTCTTAGTACTTTAAATACCTTAGATAAATAGCATTGAATCAATTGTCTTAATATATATTAAAACAATTGATTAACTAGAATATACTTTATTTAATAATACCAAGCTTATTAAGAAGTAAAACAATAATTGCTAAAGGCACTATATATTTTATTAAAACGTACCAAATATTAAAAACATAGTTTGGTACAAACTTTGTAAATTTCTCATGTAATAGTTGTTTATCAACATAGAAACCTAAAAAGACACTAATCAGTATTCCAGCAACAGGCATAGCGATAGATGATGTTATATAATCCATCCAGTCAAATGAATTTTTTCCAAAAAATGTTAATGACTCCCCATAAGCAGTAGACATAGATAAGAGAGCTATAATTCCTAAAAAGTAAAAAGTAGAACCACAGATGACAACTGCTTTCTTTCTTGTCATATTAAATCTTTCAATAAAAAACATCAAAGAAGGTTCTATCATAGAAACAGCCGATGTTATACCTGCGAATATAAGAGCAATGAAAAATAAGATTGCTATTATCTGACCTAATATTCCCCAACCTGAAAAAACAAGTGGTAAAGAAATAAATACAAGACCAGGACCAGCTATACTTTTAGCATCTGCTTCAAAAAGAAAAGTAAAGATTATAAGTCCTGCTATCAAGGCAATACTAGTATCAATAATAGCAACATAAATTGATGACTTAAAAAAGTTAGCATTCTTAGGCATAGATGCAGAATATGTCATTATTGTACCAACACCTAGAGAAAGTGTGAAAAAAGCTTGTCCAAGAGCTGCTAAGAGAGCATTTTCATTTATCTTAGACCAATCTGCAATAAACATAAATTTTACAGCTTCGCTGAAACTATCAAGTGTTATAGCATATATTAAAAGACCTATTAAAATTAAACCTAAAAGAGGCATTAGAATAAGATTTAACTTTTCAATACCATCTTTTACACCTTTTATTACAATAAATACAACTGTAGCCGAAATGATTGTATGAAACACTATTTGCAGATTTGTTTCTTTAGAAATTAAATTGACAAAGGTTTCTTCAGCAATTTTTGGATCACTAGGAAGCGCATTAAAGGATAAAAATACATAATGAAGTATCCAACCTAATACAACAGAATAAAAAGAAAGTATTATTAACCCTGTAAAAAGCATAAAACCAGCAAATTTCCAGTTTTTATTTTTTGACTTTGACATTTGCACAAATGATGTTGAAACATTTGCTTCTGTTGTTTGCCCGATTACTACTTCTGCCAAAAATATAGTTAAACCTATAAATAACATAGCTAAAAGATAGACTATAACAAATGCACCTCCCCCATACTCACCAGTAATATATGGAAATTTCCATATATTACCAAGTCCCACTGCTGATCCTGCAGCTGCAAGAATAAAACCAATTCTTGAAAATTTACTTACTTTCATTCATTTTTCCCTTTTTATTACTAAAATTTCAAAGTATAAACATAGTCTTATTTCTATACTATAAGATTATATTTTACTAATACTTTTTTTTTAACGCGTATTGTATTATAATCCATATAAAGAAAGCATGTATTAGATTTAAGTATACATAATAAAAATCGTAATTCTAAATCTTTAATGATAATGATTACCATTTTAATCAAAATAAAAGATTTATCCATATACAATCATGATATTAATTTTCAAGATTATAATAAAGAGGAATAGAATGAAAAGATTTTTAACAACAAGCTTAGTTGCTACTTTAGCAATATCAACATCTGCTTTTGCACAAGAAGTAAAAACAGCAAACAGCATAAAAGATATGTTTAGTAATGGTACAGTGAGTGCTCAAGTTCGTTTAGGTTATATAAGTAATAATGCTGCTGCTACAAAAGATACAACTGCAGGTGCTATTGGGGGTCAGTTAAAGTTTGAAAGTACCGCCTTTAAAGGTCTTAGTTTTGGCACTGCAATGTATACTTCTCAATCAATCTCCGCTATAAGTGGTGATGCTAACGATGGTGAATACAATAATGAAATGGCATCTGATTATGAAGCTTACACAGAGCTAGCGGAGGCATATTTAAACTATACATATAAAGGTTTTATTTTTCGTGCTGGTCGCCAACTAATAGATACTCCACTTGCCAATAGTGATGACATTAGAATGACTCCTCATACATTTGAAGCATATATTGCTTCGTACTCATTTGAAGATTTAGGTTTATCATTTATTGCAGGTAATATTCTAAACTGGCAAGGTGTAGATGCGGACTACGAAAATGTTACAAATGATAGATGGGCGGAAACTGGAGTTGATGGTACAAGACTAGTTGCAGCAACATATACAAATGACTTTATAGAAGCTGGGGCATGGTACTATGATGTGACAGATAATGCTACTGCGGCATATGGTGACGTTACGGGTACTATAGCTATTAATGATGATATTACAGTACTAGTTGCTGTTCAGATATTATCAGAGAGTGAACAAGAAAACAGTACTATTGCAGGTAGTATTGTTGGAGCTATGCTTGAAGCAGGCTTTTATGGAGTAACTGCATCTTTAGCTTATGATCAAGTAAGTGTGGATGATGGAGATCAAATTTTTGAAGGTTTTGGTGGAGGTTCTTCATATACAAACATGGACACTATGACTGCTGGCTCACTTCATGATGGTACATACGGTGATGGTAGTTCTTTTGTAGCAGGCATTGCTTATAAAATTTCTAATGTAAATATCTTTGCAGCTTATGGTGATTTTCAAGCAGAGGATATTGGTTCTGGCAAAGCTCATGTAACTGAAACTGACTTAGGTGTTGAATATTCTTACAATGATGGTGAAGCTGATATAGCACTATACTATGTAATGGGTGAAGACAAAGAATCAAGTTCAAATACAGACTTTGATGACTCTCATGTTCAACTAACTCTTAACTACAACTTTTAACTTACTGCCCTTCGGGGCACATAAGTTATATTCAATAAAAACTTCATATTTGATTTAAAATTGATAAAGCCAAAAATATTCTTATGATTTTTGAACGTAAAGATATTTATTTATAAAAAATGTAGATAATAAAAACAATAATCCTGCAACAAAAAAGCTTGCTTCAATAGAAAAAGATGTTATTAAGGGTGAAAATAATATTGGGGAAAAGAAAAGACCTAAATATATAGATGCAGTTAATGTACTTGAGTTTTGCAATCTATTATTATAATTTGTATTATCTAAAACCCATTTTGAAAGAAGAATATGTAAGACCCCTGATGCTAATCCTGAAAAAGAAATAAAAAATGAAAACATTAAAAGTGAATTAGAACCAGAAAACCCAATATAAGCAAAAGCTTTTATAAAAAGTGTTGCTATAAATATCTGTTTAGGGCTATACTTTTTGCTAATATATCCAAATATAAAAGCACTAAATATCGCAGCAAACATATCAAGTCCAAAAATAGTACTTATATACTTTTCTAAACCAATTTTATGAAGAAGAAAAGGAATCTGTGTTGGTACCATGTAAAATAATAGGTTTAAGAAAAAAGCTACAAAGTAAAAAAACCCATGATTCTTTAAAACCGTTATAGTTTTTATCTTTATTTTTATTTTTTCTTGATTAGTGTTTGGTAAGTCAATAAATTTTACAGTTGTAAATACAACAAAGAATATAATTAAGTAAAGAAAAAAACAGTAACGCCATGAATATTCAGATACAAATCCACCCAGAAATATAAAAAATAAACCACCTAAAAAAGTAAATGATCGTTGATGACCAAGAAAAATACTTATATTTTTTTTTTCTATCAAACTTCCTATTATCACCAAAAAAAGACTCGAGATAACAGCAATACCAAAACCAAAAAACAGTCTACATAATAAGATAGCGTAAATATTATCCAATAAACCAGTCATTGAACCAAGAATAGCTAAATAGATTAAAGCAAAAACAAAAGTGGTTTTTTCTCCAAACTTATCAACTAACAAACGAACAAATGGTGAGAAAAAAACAACAGCAATAAAAGGAATCGTTAGTACCATTTTACTAAGAATTTCAATGTTCTCAATATTCTGAAAATAAATAGCAATTTTAGGAGGAGCGGTAAATAGTACCGTACCTGTCATTACCTTTAAAGGGGCAATTAAAAGTAAAGCAAAGTATACAATGCGATTATCCAAATTTACTCCAACTAAAACTATTGGGATTTTATATTATAACGTTACAAAATACTTATATTTAAAGTGAATTATTAATATTCTTAATATGAGTGCGCGCGATTATATCATATATAAAAAATCTGTCAATTGTGAAAGCATAACCCATTAATTTAACATAAGAGCTAAAATTTCATTAATAAGTTTTTTTAAGTTAAGTAGAAGGTTTAATTAAAATATAGTTAAAGGGCACTTTTTAGAAAAGTTTGACTTTATCATTATTATGTACATCTCTGTTAATTTATAATTATTGGTTTAGTAAGTTCATATATTAAGGAAAGATAATGGGTTATGAGTCTTCAAGAAGAAATTTTTTGAAAGGAACGGGAGTAGTTGCAGCAGCCGCTGCATTTGGTGGTTCAGGAAGCAATACTTTTTCTTTTATAACAGAAGCAAAAGCTGATGAGATAGATAGTACGTCTGTTTTAAGAAATGCATGTGGACAATGTGGAACGTGGCAATGTAGAACCAAAGTTACTATGAAAAATGGTGTAGCTGTTCATACAGAGGGTGATTTAGATTATCCAAAATTAAGTAAAGGTCGTGGGTGTTCTAGAAATCAAGCACAGTTGATGTCTTTATATAACCCATATCGTATGAAAGCACCAATGAAAAGAACAAATCCTAAAAAAGGGATTAATGAAGATCCAGGTTGGGTAGAGATTACTTGGAATGAAGCACTAGATACTGTAGCTGGAAAGTGGAAAGAAGCAGCAGAAAAAGATCCAAGAACAATGATTTTTCAAACTGGATTTGCTGATCGTGATAATTTTTTCCAGCAACAACCTAATAAATACTTCCCAGAAATATTCAAAGGAAGTCAGTGGATAGAAGGTAATGGTTCTCTTTGTACCATTCACACTGGCCCTCAACTTTTTTATGGTTCAGTTTGGATGAATGCGATTGATTTAACTTATTGTGAATATGCTCTTTGTTTTGGTCTACATCTTGGTCCAAACTTTGGTACAGCTAATGATCCAAACCCAGAGTATTTTAAAGCATTAGACCGCGGTATGAAAATCGTTCATGTAGACCCTCGTGCAACAGCAGAATCTAGCCATGGAGAATGGGTGCCAATTAAACCAGGTACTGACTTTGCAGCATTCCTTGCGATTCTTTATACAATGATGCATGAAATTGAAATCTATGATGAATATTTCTTGAAGCACCGTTCTAACTCTGTTTATTTAATTGGTGATGATAAGAGATATCTTCGTAATGAAGAAGGTAAACCTCTTATTTGGGATCTTAAAGACAATAAAGCAAAAGCTTTTGATGATCCAACATTAGATGATGGAGCACTTGATGGGGAGTATATTATTGATGGTAAAAAAGCTCGCCCTTCATTTGTTCTGATTCGTGAATCTGTAAAAGAAAACACTCCTGAATGGGCAGAAAAAATCTGTGAAATTCCAGCAGCAAGACTTCGTGAAATTGCTCATGATGTAATTAAACATGCCCACATTGGTGAAACTATTACAGTAGAAGGTATTACTATGCCTTATCGTCCTGTAAGCGTTATGACTAGTCGTGGTATTTGTTGTCATGCCAATGGAGCAAAAGCAGACCTTGCATCTTGTTTGATTTCTGGATTAGTAGGAGCAGTAGATGTTCCAGGAGCTCCTCAGGGAATGCTTAGACATTATATGGGGGGAATAACTAGTCCAACTAAAGATGGTACTGTTCATCCTGACTTTGAGTTTAAAGTTGAAAATGCAGATGATGAGTGGAGTTGGCCACCAGAAAAGTTTGATCTTTCTGGATTTTATCCACACAAACACTCTATGAATCAACAAGCTTATAAGAGTATAGCTAACCCTAAAAAATATAATATGGAGATTGAAGCAGCAACTCTTTATTCACTTGGAGCAAATCCTATTATTTCAGCAAGTGATACAGATGACATAATTGAGGGGATGAGTAAGATTCCTTTTATTGCTACTGTAGGTTATCACTATGATGAGCAAGCATGGTTCTCAGATATTTTGCTTCCACAACATCAACATATGGAAGAAGAAGTTATTCAATGGTACTCTTATCAAATTTGTACAATGATGGACACATCTTTGAGAGACGAGTATTATGAGTATCGTGATCCAGTTCCTCCAGTTCACAACACAATGCATAGTGGTGATATTACACTTCAAATTTTTTATCGCATGGGAAAAGAGTGGCAACATAAGATTCTTAGCCATATTAACAAAGTTGGTCTAGATTGGCACCGTGTTAATGGAAAGCTAGATATTGACAAACAATATACTGCACATGAAATACTAAATATTGCTACAAAAGAAGCAGTTGGAAAGACTACTGATGAACTTGCAAAAGGACCACATCATTTAGGTAAACAACCAATTCAAAACTATTACAATTACTGTGGATTTCCAGGTAAGGGTGAAACTCGTTATCAAATGTATTTTCATACATTATTAGAGTCTCGTGACAAACTGTTCCCTCGCCTTAAAGAGCACAATGTAGATATGGGCTGGAGTTGGGAGATTATGGAAAAAGCTTATTCAGGAACTTGTGAATGGTATGACATTCCTATTTACAATCCGAAGCCTGGTTATGACTTGTTAGCAACCAACCAAAAGATTCCTCTTTCTATGTCACGCTTTGGCTCTCAAGACAATACTCCTTGGATGAATGACTGGGGTGACAAGTATGTTCATGATTATGGACGTGCCCTTTTAAATACTAAAGTGGCAAAAGAAAAAGGCATCAAAGAAGGTGACCTGATTAAAGTTGAAAATCAAGATGGAGATTTTATCGAAGTCTCTGTTCATGTAACAGAACTTGTTCATCCAGCTTCATTAATGATTGGTGGTTGTTTTGGAAGAAAAATTAACACACTTGGTGAAGAGCCAATGAAACGAGCACACTTTAATATGTTATACCGTACAGGTCCCGGTCTTGTTGACCCCGTGGATGGAGCTGTTGAGATAGCTGTTCCAGTAAAAATTACTAAAGTTTAAAAGGAGGAAGAAACAATGAGATATGGAATGTTACTAGACCCTAATAAATGCGTTGGTTGTGGAGCATGTGTTATAGCGTGTAAAAAATCACACCTTACACCACCTAATATTTATTGGTCAAATATTATTACTACTGAAGAGGGAACATACCCTAATGCAAAAGTTTTGTTTACGCAAACTCAGTGCATGCATTGTGAAGATGCACCTTGTGTTACAAACTGTCCAACAGGGGCAAGTTACCATGATGAGCATGGTCGTGTTCAGATTGATGCTGACAGGTGTATTGGATGTCGTACATGTATCAATGCATGTCCTTATGGAGCACGTCATTTCAACCATCAAGATCCTGAAGAGTACAGTTATTGGGAGACAGGAGGAAAGATGCCGTTTGAAAAATACAATCAAACTAAGCATGTTAAAGGAACGGTTAGCAAATGTGTAATGTGTAATGACCGTGTAGATGAAGGTCTATTACCTGAATGTGTACAAGCATGTATCACAGAGTCTAGAATTTTTGGTAATCTTGATGATCCACAAAGTAAAATTACTCGTGAAATTACTCGTTTGAATGCAAAACCTATGAAAGAAGAGTTAGGTACTAAACCTTCACTTTTCTTTGTACCAAGAAAAGTGTAAGGAGACGGTTATGACAAATATTTCATCAAATATGAAAATGGTTACAGTTGTTAGTATAGTTGCTGTTGTCATTGGTCTTGTAAGTTGGTTTTTTATGTTAAATGGTGGTGCTTCAGCAGTTGGATTTAATGATAGAAGTCCATGGGGACTTTTAATTGCAGCATTTTTATTTTTTGAAGCAGTCGCTTCAGGTGCCTTGTTTGCAGGAGCACTTTTAAAAAATAAAAGTCTTTTAGCTCTTGGTCTTGGTGCAGCAGCAGCTGCAGGCTTTGCTATCGTTGCAGATCTTGGCGCACCTTTTGCTATTTGGGCGCTTATTTTTACACCAAATATTCATGCACCAATGATGCTTGATGTTTGGTTTTTAACTCTTAATATGGTTTTTGGAGCATTGATGTTTTTCAACATAAGTACAAATATCACAAGAAATGTGCTTCTTGTAGTTTCTGTACTACTTCCAGTAGGAACAGCATGGATGATCACATCATTGCCAGGCGCTCCTGGCTGGATGTCTTCTATTGAAATTCCACTACTACTAATTGAAGTGGCGATTGTTGGATGTGCAGTAGCATATGTATTAGACAAAACTGAAGTTATTAAAACTCCTTTTATAATTGCATTAGGAAGTTTTTTAGTGATATCTGTTGCCGAGCACTTAAAATTTGTTTATGCACTACCAGCTTCAAATGAAAGTATATTTTTCGCAGCATTTGATTCACTTTATCAAATCGTTTATTGGGGAATGATTGCAATATGTATCTTACTTCCACTGGTGATGTTGATTACTAAAAAAGGAACACCAGCTATTATTGCAACTCTTAGCTTTGTTGGTGTGTTTGTTTCTAAAGCCTTGCTAATTGAAAAAGGAAATCTACTTCCATATGAGCATTTTGGGAATGCTTTTGTTAGTAATGAACTAATGTTTAATAATAATATTATTTCAATACCACCAACATCAACATTGGAAGTTTTAGTCATTTTAGGATCATTTGGTTTGATGTGTGTAGTTGCTATGTTTCTTACGGCAATACCACAAAGAAAAAGTGCATAAAGGAAAAAATCGTGAATGAACAAGCAAACTTATATAACTTTTTTGCTTCTTTCTTTTTGGAACTTCCTAATAACGAACTGGTGAAAAAAATGCGCCAGTTCGAATCTATGGAAGCAACAGATGAGGGAACAAAATTATTGAAGCAATATGCTTTATCTAAAAAAGGAGTAAATGATGAGATAGTGTTAGAAGAACTTGCAATTGATAGAACTTACTTAATGCGCGGAACAACTAAAGTGGGACCACGTCCTCCTTATGAGTTAGTATATGCAAATGGGGAATATAAGGAAGAATCTGATGAAGCATTAGTTGAAATAACTAAGATTTACCAAAAATTTGGGATGAAAATTGTTTCTTCAACTAATGATAGACCAGATTTTTTAGGTATTGAGTTAGCCTTTATGGCGAAGTTTTGTGATCAAGATGATTCTAAAGAGATTCAAAAATCATTTTTAATCAATCATCTTGGAAACTTTTCTTTACAATATTCTGAAGAAGTTTTAAAATTTTCTCGTACTGATTTTTATAAAGGCATAGCATTATTGCTAGCAGAGTTTATTAGGGCAGAGGTGCAAGCTGCGAAAGAAGCAGCCTAGTTATTAGATTTTATAGACTTTACATGTAAAACTGTAAAGTTCTTTATTATTTATAAATAAATTATTTACACAAAAAAAGGGATAAACATGCGTATAATTAAATGTAGTTTAGCAGCGGCAATGGCCGTATCGATAGTTGGTTCTAGTCTTAGTGCTGGTGAGTTTTCAGATGCTTTTAAAAATGGTAAAATTAATGGTGCTTTACAGGCATATTATTTTGACCAAAGCCGTGGGGGAACTAGTGCTGCTATCTTAAATACAGGTATTGATTTAAGTTATAAAACAGCAAAGTATCATGGATTTACTTTTAAAGCAACAGTTGAAACTTCAGATTCTTTGTATACAGATGGTGACACACTGTCAGGTAAGCCTGGTTTTAAGATAGATATGGAAGGTTCAGGTGCATCTCTTTCAGAGTCATATTTACAATATACAGCGGATAAAACAACAGCAAAAGTTGGTCGTATGTATATGCGTACACCACTTTTTGCTGGAAGTCCATCAAGAATGAATATGGAAGCTTTTGAAGGAGCATGGGTTGTTAATAATAGTATCGCAGATACTACTTTAATGGTTGCTTATGTGCAAAAATTTAAAGGTCGTACTGATTTTAATGGTAACATAGGAGAATTTACAGAAAATGTAGCTGTATCAATTGATCACTTGAGAAGTGGTTCAACTCCCCACTATACAATGAATTTAGTTAATGGTGCTTATCAAGTAGCTGTTATTAATAAGTCTATTCCTGGAGTTAAAATTACTGCTGCTTATGCAGATGTAGTTGATATGGTTAAAATAGCTTATGGTGAAGTTGCTTATAAGAACACAATAAATGGCTTGAGATATGGAGCAGGTGCGCAGTATTACTACAATGGTTATGAAGCAGGAGAAGTAACTGGAATGCTCGGTGTAAAAGCTACTCTTGGAATGGGTGCATTTGATTTTATGACTGCATTTAACAAAACTGGAGCTGATCAAGATGTAATTATGGGACTTGGAAATGGTGCTTATTTAGCATATACTGGTTCACCTATCTACTCTTGGCCTGCAACTAAAGATTCAGAATCATATATGGCTTCTTTGCGTTATAAAATCACGGACAATGCGAGTATGATGATAGGTTATTACAATGATTATTGGGAATTTAAAAAAGAAATAGATTATAATTTTATCGGTGGTAGATATGAATGTACAGGTGATTTAAAAGGGCTTGGATTCGTAGCACATTATGAAGCTCAAGGTAAAGATTCTGATGACGCTTTTTTCAGATTTAGAACAAATTATAGATTTTAATAAATCTTATATGTTTCGCCTATTTTTAGGCGAAACTATCTATATGTAATTTTAAATATACTATTTGCTTTAAAGTATTATCTAGTATCTACTATACTAAATTCATCAGTATAATTGAGAAGTTTTTGCTTATCAATTAATTTACAATGAAATCCATCTTTTTCAACAATATTTTCATCTTTTAATCTTTTCAAATGTTGACTAAGAACTTGTGGCGTGAGATTAAGTATGAAGGCAACATCTTTTTGATAGCAGTAATTTGAGAAAAAATATTCATATCTATCAATAAAATGGCAAACTTTGCCAAGGCTATCATTTTGTTTTTCACGTTTAACAAAGTATAGATAATGATCAAGCTTACCACATAGAGATTTAATTATTTTTTCAAGTACATGATTATGCTTAAAAAAGTGTTTTTTAAATTGTTCAAAATCTATATATATAATAGTAGCTGGTGTAAATGCTTTGACATTAAAAGAAAAAGAAGCTCCTTCTAAAAGAGAAGGTTCAGAAACAAGTCCAGGAAATTTAAATAGGTGTAAAAAAGTATCTCTACAGTTATCATCTACATAATAACCACCTAAGTATCCTTCTACAACAAACAATAAATCAGAAGATTTTTCCCCCTGATAAAATATTACATCATCTTTTTTAAAAACTTTTATTTTACAAATTTTTTCAAGGACTAGATAGTCTTGACTTGAAAGGTTAAAAAACTCTAATAAAGTTTCCATATTTTTCATATTATTACCCCAAATTTCTTACTTAAATATAATACTCCAAAAGATTATATCAAAAAAATAATTTTGTAAAGTTATAATTTTATAACTTTCAAATTATAAGTATATGTTATAAAAGCGCACGATTTTAGCATAATGAAAAAAAATGTCAATGGCAAAATTATAACCCATGAATTAAACTTAAGTGTTAAGATTTCGCTAGTTTAAAAATTAAGTAAAAAAGGATTTGAAAAAGTTATTTATATTTTGGGTTGAATATAAGTTAAAAGGTTCAAATTATCATTTTATATGATAGTTAGTTAAAAAATTAAATTATAGAAAAGGAAAAAGAATGAAACTTTCAAAAATTTTAGCTTCGGCTTTAGTAGCAAGTATTGCTGTTACTTCTGTTCCAACAGTTGCAATGGCAATGGGTGGTGCTAGTGGGGCAAAGCTTACTTATCGAATTAAAGGACAACTTGGTCCAGTAATAATGGATAAATATGGTATCGCTCCATTAACAGCAATAATTGATGATGGTGGTTATACTATCAAAAATGCAAAAGTAACAATTGTTCCCAAAAAAGATGGACAAACAATTTCTTATGATGTTCGCGATTCTCTTCTTAAACAACATAATGGTATTCCGGTATTTGGTCTTTATGCAGACTATTTAAATACTGTTAATGTTGAATACACAAAAATGTATAAAGGTAAAGAGGAAAAGATTAAAGATACATATAAAATGTATACTCCTCCTGTAACTGCAATGATGCCAGGTAATGCTTCAAGAAAAGGTGCTTTCTTTAGTGATATTGAGGTTAAAGTTGTAGACCCTAAATATAATGATAGATTATACTTTGTAAACAACTTAGGAGACATTGTTCCTCCAAGTGCTAGTGTTGCTTGGAATAACCCAATGGGTGGTGCATTAGAGTGGAGTTATCCTGCAAATAACTTTGTACTTGACACTAAAGGTGAGATTCGTTGGTTTATGAAAATCGATAAACTTTATGATCCAAGTTCAATTGACGCAGCAGGTCCAATGATGGGCTTTAAACAAGCAAAAGATGGTGATCTTGCTTGGGGTTGGGGACAACGTTATGCTAAATACAGCATTATGGGAAATGAAGCATTTAATCGTCACCTTCCAGCTTCTTATATAGACTTTTCACATTCATTAGATATATCTCCAAATGGACATTACTTTATGCGTGTTGCAGATGCAAACTATAAAAGAGCTGATGGTAAAAATGTTCGTACAGTACGTGATGTTATTGTAGAAGTTGATAAAGAAGGTCACGTTGTTGAAGATTGGAAATTATTTCAAATCATGGATCCATTCCGTGATGTTGTTCTAAAAGCAATGGATCAAGGTGCTGTATGTTTAAATGTAGATGCTTCACAAGCAGGACATACAATGAGTGAAGAAGAAATATTAAAAATGGATAGCAGTGATCACTTTGGTGATATCACAGGCGTTGGGCCAGGTCGTAACTGGGCACATGTAAACTCTGTTGATCATGATGCTGTTGATGATGCAATCATCGTTAGTTCTCGTCATCAAAATGCTGTACTTAAAATTGGCCGTGATAAAAAAATCAAATGGATTTTAGGTTCTAAAGAGGGTTGGAAAAAACAATTTCAACAGTATCTTTTAACTCCAATTGATAAAAATGGCAAAAAAATAGATTGTGGAGATAGAGGAACTGAATGTCCTGGTTATGTTGATGGAAACGGCGGATTTGACTGGACATACACTCAACATACAGCTTATAATATTGATAGTATGAGAAAAGGTGATGTTGTTTATGTGTCAGTTTTTGACAATGGTGATGCTCGTGGTAACGAACAACCTGCAATGGCAATGGATAAATACTCACGTGCTGTTATCTATAAAATTGATCAAAAGAAAATGACAGTTGAACAAGTTTGGGAATTTGGTCAAGAAAGAGGAATTAGTCTATATGCTCCTGTTACATCTAAGGTAGAATACCAAACAGATAAAAACTCAGTATTTTCTTACTTTGCAACAAGTGGTATCAAATTTGATGAGGCAAGTGGTGGATGGAGATCATTACCAAGTCCAACTATACTTGAATTTGACTGGATGAGTAAAAAACCAGCAGTAGAAATTCAGATGAAAGATGCATTTGGTTATCAAGCAATGCCATTTAGTCTTAAAAAAGCATTCGAATAATAAATAAAATAAGAGGTGCTTAAATGCACCTCTCCTCACTAAATACAAACAACAGAATAACAGAACAAGGAAAGAAAGAAAATGATAAACAAGAAACTAATAGTAGCACTACTAATAAGTGCAGCAACACTATTCGGAGCAGACTTCAAAGAGGGTGTTAACTATAAAACACTAGATGCACCACTAGTAGGAGTAGAAAAAGGAACAGTAGTTAAAGTATTTAGCTTTACATGTCCTTTTTGTTATAAGTATGATAGAGCAGTAACAGAGAAAGTTATTAAATCAATCCCAAATATTAACTTTGAAGTATGGCACCTTAAAACTAAAGGTGAGTTTGGTCAACAAGGTTCTAACCTAATAGCAGTAGCTCATGCAAGAGATTTAGT
>JBLIEY010000054.1:0-16735 GCA_047633475.1 Sulfurimonas sp. | reverse complement strand
AGAAAAAATTAATACATTAAGTCAATTAGATTATTTTGAATATTCTTTAGAAAATCAAACGCAGAAGAAAGACGATTATTTTGAACATAACTATTCGTATAATGTACCTCCACATAATATTGTATTAGATAAAGAATTTATTGGTGTAATGATAACGAATAGTCTTGTTAATAAAAAGAAATTTGAATTATCTACTTTCATGTTTATACCAAATATAATAGAAGTTAGTGTTCGTAAACTGTATGATATCTATGATAAACTAACAAATAGTTCATACACTCAACCTTTATTCAATTTTGATGAAGATGAAAGTTTATCTGAAAGAGCGATGGATAAACGAGATAAAGACATTAGAAATCAACAATATGCTAAAGAAGACATTGCACAAGAATTATACGAAAAAGCTGATGACGATTATCATATATTTTTAATGATAACCTATATGCAAAATATGGACTTCGACGAATATATTATGGAAGATAAAGAAGAGTTATTAAAACTATATATGGAAGATTTTGACTTTATTACGGAAGATGAATTCAATATCTATTTTAAAGACAGATCACTACATACAGATAAATTAACTAATAGAGAAAAACAAATATATTTCACACTTTATAATAATTTTTTTGATTTGGATTTTATTGATACAAAAAACCGAAGATTTAATGATTTAAGTCATGGAGAAAAAACTTTATTTGGCCAGCTTTTAAACATATATTTCCATTCATTAACCAATGATAGAGTTAACAACTTATTGCTATACTTTGATGAACCAGAGTTAACACTGCATCCAAATTGGCAAAAAAAATATATTAATGAGTTAATAACATTATTAAGAAAAATAGATAAACATTTTCATTTTATTTTTACTAGCCACTCACCATTTTTATTATCAGATTTACCAAAAGAAAGTGTTATATTTTTAAATAAATATGAAAATGGAAATTGTAAAAATATTACTAATGAAATTAGAATGAAACCATTCGGAGCAAATATTCACACTCTTCTATCTCATGGTTTTTTTATGGATGGTGGGCTTATGGGAGAGTTTGCAAAAGGTAAAATTGATGAAGTTATAAAATATTTAAAACCTGATGAAAAATCAACAATTAAAGACGATAAAGAAGCTAAAAGTATTATAAATATTATTGGCGAACCTATCTTAAGAAATACACTCCAGACTATGTATGACGCTAAGGTTTATAAAGATGAGTCTAAACTAGATAAACTAAGAAGAAAGCAAGAAGAACTTCAAGATGAGATAGACAAGATAGAAGGTAAAGTAAATGAAAAAAATTGATTTATCTAGTTTAAATATACAAGATTATTTGGACTCTGTTGATATTGATAAAATTAAGAAGTCACTTAAAAGCCTTAAACCTAGAAAATACAAAAAAATTATAGATAATTTGGAGCAAATAATAAAATCAGATTTAGGTACTTTAGAAGTTAATTATTTGAATTTATGTGATAATTTTTCAGATGAGGAAAGAAAAGATATAAAAAATATTTTTAATTATACAGCACATAGAAAAAAAGAAACTTTTATGGAACATTTTAAAAAATTAAATATTAAAAGTTGTCCTTTTTGCAACAATAATTATATTTACTTTTATAAAGAAGATGCAAGCGATGAATATAATACATTGGCTACGCTAGAACATTATTATCCAAAAGCTAAATATCCTCATTTATCTTTATCTTTTTATAATCTTATCCCTTGTTGTAGCATTTGTAATAGTAGATTTGGAGGTACAGCTGAACTTATTGGAAAAATCAATCATCCATATAGAGATGATTTTGATGCAGATTCAACATTTAAAGTCTCTATAAACTCTTCTTTTATTCAAAAAAATGAAGATTTAAATATAAGTATAACCTCAACTAATGATAGATGTAAAAAAAGTATAGAAAGATTTAAATTAAATGAAATTTATTCAGAACATACTGATATAGCAAAAGAGATATGGAATAAAACACAAGTTTATAATGAGAGTAGAATTGATGAATTACATAAAGAATTTTATGCTTCTTTGGGTTATATAAAAGAAGATGTTAAAAATCTCATATTTTGCAACTATCTAAAAAAAGAAGATATAAACAAAAGAAACCATGCAAAACTTACACAAGATATTTTAAAACAGTTTAATATATAAAAAGAGACAAAATGATAAATATAGATATAAATAAAAAACTTCATGGCTCTCACGCCAATATGGAACTAGACATTAACCTCGACATAAAACAAGGTGAGTTTTTAGCTCTTAGCGGGAAAAGTGGCAGTGGGAAGACTACACTTCTTCGTATCTTGGCAGGGCTTGAAGATGCATCTGGAGAAATAAATGTAGATGAGAATATTTGGTTAAATGACATCATTAAACTACCTCCACAAAAAAGAGCTATAGGTTTTGTTTTTCAAGATTACGCTCTGTTTGAGAATATGAGTGTGCTTGGCAACCTTCTTTATGTGAAAAAAGATCTTGATTTAGCCGAGCAGCTACTTGGTATAACAGAACTACTTGAACTTAAACATAGACTTCCTAACACTTTAAGTGGTGGACAGAAACAAAGAGTTGCTCTTTGTCGTGCTATTATGAACCGACCGAAACTTTTACTTATGGATGAACCACTCTCAGCATTAGACCCAGAGATGCGAACAAAACTACAAAGCGAGATTTTGACTTTGCACCGTAAGTTCAATACAACTACCATCATGGTAAGTCACGATCCAAGTGAGATTTACAGACTTGCATCAAGAGTTGTAGTTTTAGAAAATGGAAAAATCATAAACGACGGTAAACCAAAAGATATACTACTACGAACATCAGGAAGTCAAAAGTTTTCATTTTCTGGAGAACTGCTAGATATCAAAAAAGTAGATGTAATCTACATAGCAATAATCGCAATTGGTCAGCAACTTGTAGAAGTTGTAGTAGGTGAAAATGAAGCCCAAAGTTTAAAGATAGGACATACGGTCGAAGTCAGTACCAAAGCATTTACGCCCATAGTTAGTAGTGTATCGCCAGCCAAATAGTTTCAACATCTGCTTTAGTCCAAGATACTTTGTGTTTTGTGTGGGCGGGAATATTTAAGTAGTCCCCCACTTTTAGTTTCTTATCTGCTTTATCTACAAATGACAAAATTGCTTCGCCTTTTAAAACTATCACCCATTCATCATTTGACTGGTCATACCATTGGGCATCTGGAGTTACATGTCCCTTTGAAACTATACGTTGTATTTTGAGAGTATCACTTGAGATAATATCTTCAAAAAGTTCTTCTTTTAACTGAGTCGGAATTTGTGCAAATATATTTGATTTGTTCATGAAAAGTATGCACTCATATATCCAACTACACGACTATTATCTCCACTTGCATCTGCACTTGTTCTATAATCAAGTATATGAGAGTTTAAAGACAGCTTTTTAGCACTTAATATCATTGCTTCTACTCCTGTCATTCCGCAAGCTTCACATCCATCGTGCAGTTTGTTTACATCTAGTTTGTCAACAGATTCTAAGCAGATGCTATCAAGTGAATTCGCATCTTTTAAATCATGAAAATGGCTTAAATCTGTACTAATAATAACTCCGCAATCTCTTTGTTTTAATACAAAATCAATAACTTTTGAAATATCATGAGCATCTGTATGACTATATACTAGTTCAACTATTTGTGCATCTGCAATATAGTGTTTTAGCAATGGAAACTGTACCTCCGTGCTATGTTCTGCATGTGCCTCTCTTAAACATGTAAGTGAAAACTTGTCTTTTAATTTTTGTACTAAAGTATACTCAGCGTCTAAATCTCCAAAAGGAGTCTCATAACTTGCAAAGCTACAAAGGCTTATTCCATTAAAAGATACTTTATGCGAAGGACCGATAATAACGAACTTTTTTATGCCACTTTTTTGTAAAATTCTATAAGCTATATTTGCCGTATATCCTGAATAAACATAACCAGCATGTGGGACTATTACTATTTTACTTTTTACGTCTGGTAGCACAAAATTCTCATTATACTCATTATTAAAATGCTCAAAATATCTCTCTAATTCAACTACTCTTGCAGGATAAAAACTTCCTGCTACACTCATTATCCTTTTCATTTGTGCTCCTTCTTAGAGTTCTTGTATCTCATCAAACTTATCTCGAATATGCTCAACTCTATATCTATAGATGCTTGGATGGTGTTCGTAAATCGACTCGTTGGCACCAGCTTTCATACTAAGATGTCTTAAAAATTCATCTACAGTTGGAAGTTGTTCCCAAACTTGAGGTAAGAAAGTACCTTGATAACTCGCGTGTTTTAAGATGAGTCCATCAAGATTTGGCTCAACTTTTTTAAGCAAATCATCATAATCTTCATATTCTAAGATTTTAGGTTCACTTAAAACTGAGACTTCAAGTGTAAGCAGAGAGAGTTCTTCACGAGTAAGAGGACTAAATCTTGAGTCACCAAATGCTGCCGAATAAGCGTTATGCAAAATATCCTCATAAAGAGATGTGTGTGCAATTATTGAGCCTATACATCCACGCAAGTTACCATCATATTTTAAAGTTACAAAAGTAGCTCCACTTTTTAAAAGAAAAGGGTACTGTCTTAACACCTTCTCTTTATCAGGTAAATATTTCTCATCAAATTTACCAAGGATGCTACTTTTAGCGATTTGTAGTAAAATATTATCTAACACATTAGCTCTTTATTATTTGACTAAGAGCGTCTTCAAATTTTTCATATTTAAATTCAAATCCACTTTCTAATAATTTTCTAGGATAAGCGTCCTTTGAGTCTAACATTACAGTAGAACCTTCTCCAAAGATTAATTTCAAGATAGCTGCCGGGACACTAAAAAACGTTGGTCTATGCAAGATTTCACCCATTATTTTAGTCTGTTGTATATTTGAGAGTGAATGTTTTGTTGTAAAGTTTATAGCATCTTTTAACTCAGGTGTTTTAATAATAAATTCAACGGCTCTAAGTAAGTCATCTATATGAATCCAAGAAACAATTTGATTTCCTTGCCCTACCTTGCCACCAACACCCATCTTAAAAGGTGGAAGCATCTTTTGCATCGCACCGCCTTCTTTTGCATATATAACACCAAATCTTGCATGAACTGTTCTTACGTCAAACTCTTTTGCTCTACTTGCCTCTGCTTCCCAGTCCTTACAGATATTAGACAAATAATCATCTGCATACTCTGTAGAATAATCATCATGTTTTGCCTCTGAATCATAGATGCCAACTGCAGAAGCTGATATGAAAAGTTTTGGTTTTGCCTTGCATAGAGCCATAGCATCTACAAGCTTTCTAGTTGTGTCAATTCGGCTAGTATAGAGTTGTTTTTTGTATTCATCACTCCATCTAGCAATTATTGTACTGCCACTCAGGTTGATAAGTATGTCACATTTTTCTATCTCTTTTGTAACATCTTCAACTTTTGTGTTTTCTCTAATTTTTATACCAACTACATCATTTTTTTTTGATAAAAACATTTCTTGAAGTTTTGAACCTACCAGTCCACTTGCCCCACATATACATATTTTCATTTTGAATCTACTTGACATAAAAATCCTTTTCATAATTATAAATAATTATATGACAATAAAGTTAAATAATTCCTTTGTTTTGTGTTTCAAATCTTATAAGGGCATTGGTTAACTCACGACTATACATCTTAATTTCATTCATAGATTCTTCAAGATTTACTAAGTTATTTTGTTCATGCTGTGCAACAATAATCTTTACCATAGTATGTAATTCTCGATGTATTTTCTCGATTTCATTAAATTCTACACTAGCTTTACGATGTTTTGGCGAATTTTTATACAAGTATATACCAAAGCGACACTCATCAGAATTTAGTTTTTCAGAAGATTGATGTTTATTTTGTAAATACAATAAGATACTCTTTAACCATGCTTTATGTTCAGCAAAAGCATAGAGTAGAGGTAAATCTTCACGACTCATCGCAAAGATATTTTTCCATTTTTCTTCTGCTTGATATGTTTGAATCCATTTTACAATCTTATCTGCTGGCATTGGACGAGCAATTGCATAACCTTGTGCTGTTTCACATCCAAGTTTTAGTAATATAGCCCCATGTTCAATGCTCTCAACGCCTTCGGCAATAACTTCACGTCTAAATGCAAATGCAAGCCCAAGAACACCATCTATAATCGCCAAATCATCAGGATCTTCCAATATATTGCACACAAAACTTTTATCTATTTTAATCTCTTTTGCAGGAATACGTTTAAGGTATGTAAGAGAAGAATAACCAGTACCAAAATCATCTAGTGAAAATGAAATTCCAATATCCTTACATTCTTTCATCACATTTGAAACGTGAACAATATCTTCTAAGGCACTTGTCTCAAGAACTTCAAGTATAATATCTTCTGGTTGCACTGTTGGGTGTTTTTCAAGTATATACACTAACTGTTCTACAAAATCTTTTTGTTGTAAGTGTATAGCATCTATATTTACACTAATTGGTATATTTATATTTTTAGCTTTTAGCACTTGTATTTGTTTCATAGCACTATTTAGCACCCAATTTCCAAGTTCTACAGAGAGCAAATGTCCTTGGATTACTGGTAAGAAAAATCCTGGGGCAAGAAATCCACGTGTAGGGTGGTTCCAACGAATTAAAGCTTCACAACCTATTGTTTTTCCAGTTCGCATATTTACTTTTGGCTGATAATAAAGTTCAAATTCATTGTTAATAAGAGCCTTTTCAATCTCGTCTAAACTCTCATGATGTGTTCTTATTTTTTCATCTTTTTGTACATCAAAAGTATAATAACGATTTTTACCAGATAGTTTTGCCTGATACATAGCTTGGTCAGCTTGACGAAGAAGTTGATCTGCATCTATTTCATCTCCAGCATCAAAAAAAGTAACACCTAAACTTGAAGTTACTTGCATTTCAACATTGTCTATTATTAGCTTTTGTGAACTTGCTTTTAAAAGACGTTTTAGCATTGGTATACAATCCTCGTGAGTATTCAAATCTAGTAATACTACTACGAATTCATCTCCCCCTAAACGCGATATTGTATCTCCTTCTCTAAGCGTACATCTCATACGTGTTGCAAGTTTAGCTAAGAGTTTATCACCATTTTCATGTCCATGCACATCATTAATTTGTTTGAATCCATCTAGGTCTAGATAAACAACTGCTAAAGATGTTTTATATCTACGGGTTTGAGCCAAAGCTTGATGAAGACGATCTGAGAGTAATACACGGTTAGGAAGTCCGGTAAGAGCATCATAATGTGCGATATACTCTAAGTGGTTTTGATGCTCTTTACGCTCTGTAATATCACGTGCCATACCAAGAACGCCCATAAGCTTACCCGTATCACTATACATAGGAACTTTAGTAGTTTGTACAACTTCTTTGTGCCCATCACTTGCAAAAGTCAACTCTTCTTCATTAATGTGTTGCTTACCACTATCTATAGCTTTTTTATCATTCTTGCGAAAAGAATCCGCTTGCTCTTTATCTACAAAATTATAATCATTTTTTCCAACTATCTCCGATTCTTTTTTATTAAAAAGCTTCTCAAAACGTGTATTACATGCCAAATAAGAACCCTGTTGGTTTTTAAACCACACTAAATCAGGAATTGTTTGCACAAGTGCTTTGAGAAAACTTTTTTCTAAAGATAGTTCTGATTCTACTCCCTTACGGTCCTCAACATTAACAAGTAATTTACTAAAAAGGTCAAGAAGTTCTATATCTTTTTTGGAAAATAAATATTCTTTTTTTACAGCTTCAAATCCTACAAAGCCTATACAAGTAGAATCTTTCATTAAAGGAGAAGTAGCTAAGCTTCTTGTTCCTTTAGAGAGCTTCATATCACGTGCTTTGCCCTCTGGTAAATCTGATACATTTTCTACCAATATCGAGTTACCATTAAAATGTATCTCTTGCCACTCAGGAGAAATGTCAATTGGAAGATTTTGAAGACTGTCTATTTGGGAGGAAGTTCCTACTGAACACCATTCATAAGTGTTGGATGTAGTTTGTTCACTTGTGTTATACTCAAATATATAAGCACGGTCAGCACCAACAAATCTAGCCATACTCTCAAGTGAACTCTGAATTGCAGAATCAATCTCATCCAAAGGGAGATTGATAAAAGATGTTGAGAGGTTTAAAACAAGTTGACGATATTCATTTTCAAACTTTGTTTTTTTATCAAGGATAATATGTGTGTTCAATTCACGCATTAAACTTAAAGTATTAGAAGAAAGTGTACTATATGCTGATATGATAATATCAGTTAAAATACGAGGAATACCAGTCATATTATTTTTAGCGATACTTTTTGCTTCTTCAAGAGTTTGTCCATCTTGTAATGCAAAAACCACATAACTAATATATCTGTCATCCTCTAGTATATGTTTAGCAATCCACTTAACTAAAAAAACAATGGTTTCTTCTCCTAGTTCTAAAACTGGTTTTGAATATTGCTCTGATTTTAGTTTATTTATAGAATCAATAAACATCTGATGACCTTCTAGATGCTCTTTACTCACAGAGTTATCAGGGAGATGTTTATTCCAGATTTTTTCTTCTGTTTGAAAATGGTAAAGTGTGTATTGGGTGAGCTCATCAAAGATACTACTTAAATCTTCTTCGCTTGCATTATCTGCAATCCGCATTGCTAAATTGTTAAGTATTTCAACTAATTTGCGATGTTGTTTGTCTACTTCACTGAAGCCAATATTAAAATTTTCATTCCATGGAAATATATCTATTGATTGCATAAGCTCACTTTTTTTAAACGTATAATATGTATAATAGCATATATACCTAAATAACAATATATTTATAATTTTTTATTATAGCTCTAAAAGTACAGTGTCCCTTCTTGTAACTTCAAACTTCTTACAAGCGCTCTCAAAAGCACCACTTTCACCGATGAGAATACACTTATGTTTTGCTCTTGTAATGGCTGTATATATCAGTTTAGTATTGTGCATTATGAAGTGTGAAAATGTCATAGGAATAACAACTATATCATATTCCATTCCCTGAACTTTATGAATTGTAAGGGCATAAGAAAGCATCAGATGCGACTTGATCTCTTCATATTCGTAGACTACAACCACATCTTCATTTGGGTAAAATACGAACAGCTGTTCATCATCTTCCTCTATCTTAAAAAGAAGTCCACTCATCCCGTTAAATATGCGTCTTTGGTTTGAGTCTTCACCCATCTTAAAACCATCCCCACTCCACGAAGTCATATTCTCATTTTTAGTGTGAACAACTTTATCCATAAGTCTAAATTCACTACCGCCTTTTTTGACACATTTTTTAGGATTTGGATTAAAATACTCTTGTAAAACTACATTTAAATTGTTCGAGCCAAGAGTTCCACCCTTCATCGGAGTAATAACTTGGAAGTAATTTAGGTATTCTTTTATCTGCTTGTTTTTGAGTCTATATCTGGCTTTTTCAACTGACTCTACAACTTTGTGAACTATCTCTGTAACAATCGCTTGAGCATTAGCCTCTCTCATGTCTTGTTGTTCCTGAGTTGAGAGTTGGTTTTTTATAGCGTAATAATTTTGGATACTGATATCTATAAACTCAAAATCCTCATACTTCTCTCTATAATTTGGAACTATCCCTTTACGAATATCATTGGCTATAAGAGTTATAGCTTGGTCTTCACTTTGTCTATAGATTTTTGTAAGTTTAACAGTTGGCGCTAACTCTAAAGTCAAAACATCACTAAGAACATTTCCAGCACCAATTGGAGGAAGTTGTGCATCATCTCCTACAATTATGACAATTGCATCTTTGTGAACTTTTGACATAAGTCTTGCAAAAAGAGATGAGTTAATCATAGATGCTTCATCTATTAGAACAACTCTAAATGGAAAATCATCTCTGTCTTCATACTTTACAATCAAACTCTGAATAGTAGCACTCTCATAACCCGTAGTATCTGCAATACGCTGAGATGCTATACCACTTAATGCACAAGTCATTATCTCTTTTTCGTCATATCTAGTGTTGAGTAAATCAAGAATAGTCTTTGAGGTTGTACTTTTTCCTGTTCCAGCATAACCAACTAGAAAAAGTAAAGATGCACCCTCATTTATTTTCTGGACTGCCTCTTTTTGCTGCTCTCCAAGTTTTAACTCTTTAGTCGTTAAGAACTCATCTAAGTTCTTAACGAATCCTCCGCTATCTTTTTTAGCCCTTGAAGTAAAAGTATCATATAGATATTTTTCTGAGTCATAAAGTCTAGCAGGAGAAACTCTATCATTTTTCATAATAACAATACTTTGCTCACTTACTCTCTCAATTAGTGCTGCTTCATATAAGTTATTTTTGTTGTTAAATCCAAGAAGTTCATTCAGTCCTGAGAAAAGCACCTCTTTTGCAACGCAGCTATTTCCTTGCTGCTCACAGTAGTTCATAAGAACATAGTCCATAGCTGAACTTATGCGGTTGTCATCCTCTGGGGTTACACCCATTTTAATAGCCAACTCATCTGCTCTTTTAAAACCAATAGAATTTATGGAAGTCAAAATATAAGGATTATCTTTGATTTTTGTGCAAGGTTCATCAACATCTTTCATTGCAGATGCAATGGTAGTTAAAAGAGCTTGCGAGACATCATATGGGCTTAAAAATTCACCTAATTTTCTCATAGATCTGAACTTTTTCCAAGAAGTCTGGATCTTTTTAAGACGCTTTTCTTTTATACCTTTAAACTCTAAAAGTCGCTCTATATCATTGTCTAAAATTTCTATGAGTTTTTCATTTCCAAAGTGTTCAATAAGTTCAGCAGAAAGCTTTTTTGTAAAACCTTTTACGATTTTGTTTAAGAAGAAAAAAAGTTGATTTTGATTTACTTTGATGGACTCAAATTTGAAAGTTTTTCCGTACTTTTTATGCTCTTCCCAATAACCGCTAAGTGTTATGGCAGAACCTTTTATGTGGGCTACTTCACTTTCTAAGTAAATACCACTAACCTTTTCACCAGTCTTTAAGACTGCTATAAAAAAGCCCTCATCTTCAAATAGAATACGGTCTATTTGACCGATGAGTGTAGTGCTCAAATTATTAAGCCTTTACCCTTTTCATTCTTTCTGGTTCTTGAGCTTTATAAAGCTCTGCACATCCTTTTGAAAGCTCACGTATTTTAAGTATGTAGTTTTGTCTCTCAGTTTGTGAAATTGCTTTTCTAGCATCTAGAACGTTAAATGTGTTAGATGCAAGCATACATAAATCATATGCAGGAAGAGGAAGTCCAGCTTCTATTGCTCTCATACATTCTTTGCTTTTTGCTGTAAAATCAGCAAATAACATATCAGTATCTGCTACTTCAAAGTTATATTTTGAAAACTGGATTTCACTCTCTTTATGAACATCTTTATAAAGTGTTTTCCCATGCTCATTTTCATTCCAAACGATGTCAAAAATATTATCAACACCTTGAAGATACATTGCAAGTCTTTCAGTTCCGTAAGTGATTTCAACTGCTACAGGATTACACTCAATTCCGCCAACTTGCTGAAAGTAAGTAAACTGAGTAACTTCCATACCGTTTAACCATACTTCCCAGCCAAGCCCCCAAGCACCAAGTGTTGGAGATTCCCAGTTGTCTTCTACGAAACGGATATCATGCTGAGATACATCAAGACCAAGATACTCTAAAGATTTTAGATAAAGCTCTTGGATGTTGTCTGGAGATGGTTTGATAAGAGCTTGAAACTGGTAGTAGGATCCAAGTCTGTTAGGGTTTTCTCCATATCTTCCATCTGTTGGACGACGTGAAGGGGCAACATAAGCAACTGACCATGGTTGTGAATCTAGTGAACGTAAAAAAGTAGCTGGGTGAAATGTTCCTGCACCTGCTGGAATATCGTAAGGCTGAACTATATTACACCCTTGTTTCATCCAAAATTCTTGAAGTTTTAGTAACATCTCGCTGAAAGTAATCATAAAAATACCTATTTGAAAATTTTTGTAATTATATCGAAGCAATGCTTATATAAGAAGAGAATAGACATTCAAGTGACTTGAATGTCTATTTATGTAGTTTACCAGCGTGAGATTAAAGCTAGGTTTACCTTAGCGTAGCTAGGATAATCAGTACCATCCACTGTTGTTGTCTTAGGTGAATATTGAGCAGATAAATCTATTTGAAACCATTTAACGCCCAATCCAAAGCCTGTTGTGTAAATAACGCCTGCTTCATCACTAGAATCAAGGTTAGTCATTAGACCAGCACGTAAAGAAGCCCAAGAAGCTGGATTCCAATTAAGACCTCCACCTAACATCTGAGAATTTACATCATCTAATAAAGTCTCATTTTTTGTTAAGTCCATATCCATTGCAAATTCTAATGAATCTAATATATCGTAAGCCACACCAACTCTCAGCATTGGGTCAATAGTATAATTATCTCCATTTGCAAATTTAAAGTCTGGTGCGTTTAAGTTTTTTCCAACCAATGCAACTGTCAAGTCTTTATCAAAATATGGCTCATAAGCTAAACCAATATCTAAAGCAAAATTTGAAGTTGTTTTATCTTCATCTACACTATTTTCTGCTTCATCTGAACTATCAATTGTATACTGTTTTGAGTAAGCTGTAACTTGCATATATTTTAAAGCACTACCTAGCATTAAATTTCCAGCACCTAATTCAAACTTATAGGCATATGCAAGAGGTACTTCAACAAGAGATATAGCTTTTACTTGAACGTAAGTATCACCATCTTCTATAGCTTTATATAATGAGTATGCATTATAATCACTAACATTAGAAACGGTAGCAGTTCCATCAGAGTTCAATTCCGCGTAATAACTACCGTTGTCACTATAAATCAGTCTTGTATGAGTTTGATCAACAACAGCTTGTGCAATTGCATTTCCTTGTCCAAAAACACCTATACCAAAATTTTGAATTTGAGTTGCAAAATATACTTGTGCAGCAATTTCAATAGCATCGCCATTCATGTCTAAGATTATATCTTTGCCATCAAAAAGGTCTCCTACATCATCTGTAGAAAGCGTAGTTAAATCATTTAAACTCTCTGCTTTGTCCATCAAATCTATAAATCCACTATCAGATAAGGCTGTATAAGATGCACCAGCACCATGGTCTTGTAAAGATACACCTCCTCCAAGAGAAACTTCTACAGCATAAGGTGCTTTTGCTAAAAGTGCAGGGTTGTTATATGTTGCAACTGAGCCTGAAGAACTAGCAACTCCAGCCCCTCCCATAGAAACCGACTTATAACCTATAGTTTGAAAACCCATAGCACTTAATGATGTTACACATATAGCTGATAGAACAGCTATAGATAATTTTTTATTCATTTTATTCCCCTTTTTGACTAAAGTTTGCTGTATTCTAACAAATTTAGTTTAAAGGTTTACTTATCATTTACATACGTTATTATTCATTTAAAGTGGAAATTGAGATTTTATACCATTTTACAAATTATATCGCCTACTTCTCTATTTAATGAGTTTGCAACTACATCACACTTTACTTTTAGTAAAAAGAATATATCTTTTCTATGAGATGGGCTCATACATTCGTAGTTTCCCATCCCTTTTGAGATTACCAAGTTAGCAGAATCAAAAAGTTTTTGAGAAGTAGTATTTGCACGAGAGTAAGCAAAGCCAGGAGTATTTACTCCACTGTCAACTAAATTACAAAGCTTATCAAAACCCGCTTCTTTTGCTTCTTTCATAGTTACATCATTTATGATTGGTGTTCCTCTAACCATGTATGAATATGCTACATCTGGATATAGCTCTTTTAGAGTTTCTATAAAAATATAGTCAAAAATATGTTCACCAACATTATCGCCTATAATTAAAACATTTTTTGCAATAGATAATTTTTCCTGCATTAAACTAAAATCATTATGTGCAAATTCTGTGTGAAATACTTTTGAAAGTTCTTCTTCAAGGTCAAATTCAACAACAGCAGCGAGGTCAATAACATTTCCAGCAACTGCTATTTTAGTAGCGGTAAGCAGTTTATCTGTAGATGTCGAAAGTTCTTTTTTTACCAAAGGAACAAAAGATAATGCTTTTTTTGTTGAGAGTGCTTTTACTTCATCATAGAGGTCAGTTTTGTTAGCTATTTCTGCCATTTTTTCGTAAACATAAGAAGCAATTTCAGGGGGATTATCATCATAAGAGAAATCTAGGCTCATCTCTTTAATTGTAGAAGTAATTTTATCTTTTAAAGACTCAGATGCATTTATAGCATCTGAGACTTTAACGCTTTGATTTATTATGCAAGTAACACAAGCTTCATCTATAAGCATTAGTTACTATGTTCATCTATAGCTTTGTTCCACATAAGCTTGTATTTTCTTCTCATAAACTCAACTTCTTGTTGAGAAAGTTTCAGTTGTTCTTGAAGTGTATGAATTGTTGTTCTATCTTCATCATAGAGTTCTTGAAGAGATGACAAAGCCTCTCTTAAAAATTCATTTTCATTCTTCACAGAAACTATTGTCTCATCTTTAGCATCTAGAACTTTTTCATGAAGATTAATGATAGTACCAATCGTTTTCTCAACAAATTCTGGTTGAACTAACATAGCTTTAGTATTATGAGCTGAGAGTTCTCTTAGTTGAACGGGAACCACTTGGTCTGAACCTTTAGAAGGGTCAATCATTCTAACACCATCTTGTACTTTTATGGTGAGTTTTCCTCGGTTACATAAATCATCAACCGCATCTATATCTAATCCTGTAAGATCCATATACTCTTCATCACTCATCCACTTCATGTATTTTTCCTCGACAAATGTTTTCCCGCTATTCTCTCAAAAAAACAAGTTTTTTTGTAGTTTTAGGGGGATGTAGGGACAATGTGTCCCTGCAACTATAATGGGCTTTGCTCATTATAGTTATGCTATGATAGTTTCTATCTCTAAAGAATCTAACTCAACTTTTTTAGCTTTTGCAATTCTATCTTCTTTAAGTTTTATAGATAGCTCTTGATTATTTAATGCTAGAATTTGCATTGCTAAATAGGCAGAGTTAATCGCTCCAGCTTTTCCTATTGCTACTGTAGCAACTGGCATTCCTGCTGGCATCTGAACAGTAGAAAGAAGCGCATCAATTCCACTTAAAGCAGAAGCTGACATTGGTACACCAATAATTGGCTTAACAGTTTTAGAAGATAAAACACCAGCTAAGTGTGCAGCCATACCAGCAGCAGCAATAAAGACTTGTGCACCTTTTTTCTCAGCAGTAATTATATATTCTTTAGTTCTCTCTGGTGAACGATGAGCCGATGAAATAATCATCTCATAACTTACTCCAAAAGCTTCTAATGTGTCAGAACAAGACTTCATTACTTCATAATCACTTTTACTACCAATTACTATAGATACAAATTTCATTGTTTTTCCTAATTTTTTTTTAAATTATACACTTTTTTTATTTCTTTATATGTGTTCCCATCTCTGGATGAGCCGGTATTCTAAAAAATGTATAAGAAGGAAACTTCGTAGGTAAAACTATAGGATTTACATTTCCACTATGAACTTCTTGCCAATTTTTTCCATTTTGAGCTTTTAATTGTTTTAGTTTTAAATAAAACTTTCCATCTCTCTCATAAGTTGAGCCTATTTCATTATCAACTACCTCAACCTTTGAACCAAGAGGAAAAACAACTTCCATCTCATCATTTGGAAGAGTTTTATATTTACATAAGTAGTGAGTTCCCTCTTCATTTACCTGACCTGTAACCTGATGAGTTCCAAGTTGCATAGTAAAGTCTAAACTTTGAGTGTCATTCTTCTCAAAAGGCCTAGAGATAAGATAAGCATCTGTATATCCTCGATTTTGAAGAGATTGCAACTCATACTGATACTTTTGTGGTTCATCTACGCCATCATAAAAATCATTCAACGCCATTCTATATGCTTTAGCAGTTGTAGCGGCATAATAAGATGTTTTTGTACGACCCTCTATTTTAATAGAATCAATTGCTCCACTATCAAGAATCTCTTTCATGTGAGATGCAAGATTTAAATCTTTTGAATTCATCACATAAGTTCCAACACCCGCGTCTTCTTCTAGTTTAAAAAGTGTTCCTGTTTCAGGGTTTGATGCATATATTTCATAAGGAAATCTACAGTCATTTGCACATGAACCACGATTTGGAACACGTCCGCTTTGAAGAGTAGATATAAGACATCTTCCACTGTATGCAAAGCACATAGAACCATGAACAAATATCTCTAACTCTAAATCAGGGAGTTCTGTTTTTATAGCTATAAGGTCTTTTAGTGAAATCTCTCGTGCAGTAATAATTCTCACAGCACCCATATCGTAAAAAATCTTAGCGTCAAGAACATTCATAACATTTGCTTGAGTTGAGAGATGCAAAGGAATCTGTGGAGCAAGATCATTACAAAGTTTTAAAACTCCAGGGGTTGCAACAATAAAAGCATCTGGCTCTAATTCTGCCATTGCAAGTATATGCTTTTTTAAAAGTGAAATCTGAGAGTTAAAAGGAAAGCCATTTATAGTCGCATATACTTTTTTTCCACGAGAGTGTGCATAGTCTATGCCTTCTTTAAAATCTTCCATACTGAACTCTTTACCAGAGCGGATACGAAGAGAGAAGTGACTAACTCCGCCATAAACAGCATCTGCACCAAAATCAAGCGCTATTTTTAATTTTTCAAGTTTACCGGCAGGAGACAATA
>JBLIEY010000053.1:0-16815 GCA_047633475.1 Sulfurimonas sp. | reverse complement strand
CCAAGAATCTCCCCATCTTTTACAAGCACATTCATACCACATACGCTTGAACAGTTTAGACATACACTAGGAACTTTTTCTATGCCCTTGATATTTTTAGCAAGAGTGTTCCTAGTTTGAAAGTTTGTTAAGGTTTGTACTTCATTTGCTCTAGCATTTGGAATTAAAGATATTATGTCCCCAAGTTGTAAAGCAGCAATAGAGATTGCACCTGTTCTTATAAAGTCTCTTCTATTCATAATGTTTCCTCCGCCCAAGTATTTATTTCATAGTTTAGAGGAGAGAAGTTTTTCCCTGCTCTTAGTTTTTGCTTCATTAAGTCATTTGCACCAATATGTAGTGTTCTTGGTTTGTCATTAGGTGCATTTTTAAAAGGTTTTGCATCTGCTGGTATTTTTTCATCAGTGCTTATAACTTTTATGGCATCTGCCACACAAGTCTCTTCACATGCTGGTTTCATGCCAATTTCAAGTCTATGAGAACATAAGTTACACTTCTCTGCAGTGTTTGAGAAAGGATTTACGTAAATAGCTCCAATAGAACAAGCCTTAACACAATCGCCACAGCCAACGCATTTACTTTCATCTACTTCGACAATGCCATTGACTCTAGATAATGCACCTTTTGTACATGCACTTATACACTCAGCACTTTCACATTGTCTACACATAAGTGGTAAAAATTCTCTCTTTACCTTTGGATAAGTTCCTGTATCTAAGTACAGTGTCATAGTTCTAAAATATCCAAGCGGAGCGCCGAACTCTTGCTTACAAGCAACTTCACAAGCGTGACAGCCAACACATTGGTTGGCATCTATTATCATTCTATAGTTTTTCATATATTTCCTTCCTCTATTGTTTGAGTGGTTGGCATGTAGATATATACTTAGAAGCTCTAAGATATTCTCTTACCTTTTTTGATATTACATCTACTATGATGTTTAAAAATGCTGTTATCAACAGAAGTAAAAACATCTTGTCTAGTCTAAAGTCCTCTATCGCCGAATCTATGTAGAATCCTAAAGTTGTTATACCTAGGACTCCAAGAATGGCGCTTTCTCTCATTATAATCTCCCATCTGTAAAATAAAAATGCTAAAAATTGAGCATATACTCTTGGTGCTACTTCATAAAAGTAAAGCTCACTTTTTCTTTTTGTGGAATCTATGCGTAGTTTTAGAGCATCTGTGCCATGACCAATCAGATGTGATATGATTGAACCATTATGAAGCATAAGGGCTAAAACTGCTGGAAGCATAGATGGACCAAAGAGCTGTAAAAATATATAAGCTAAAATATACTCAGGTGTAGAACGAAGAACTACTAAAAGGATATGAGCAGATATCTTTGTAGGTTTGTTTACAAACTTTGAACTTACAAGCGGAAAAAGTAGTAGAGTAAGAAGTGCTGTAAGTAAAAGAGAAAGTTGTGTAAGAACTAGTGTATTTGTTGCTCCCGGTAAAATCTCATTTGTAAAGATGTTTTCAAACCATGAGATGCTACTTTGAAGTCCTAAATCATTTTTAATTGGGTAAGGAATAATATCTTGTGTGAAAAATCTTTTAAGATTAGCAAGATTAAAACCACTAAAATCATCCAAATATAAGAATGAAGCTACAACTAAAGGGATAAAAGTATATTTGTTAAACCACTGCTTGATAGATGCAATGAGAATGTAAAATAAAACTAGTATAAGCCAAACTTCATGGTATAAACCCTGCATAAATGAAGATGATAAATAGTAGCCAAGTGTAGTTATCCCAACAAAACCAAGGATAGCAGTAGAACGTAGAGCACACTCAAAACGGTATCTTGTGTATGATATCAGGTGGGGAAGCGCATCTGGAATTTTTGTGTAGATATAGTAAGACAATCTATCTTTTCCTCTTAGCGTATCTGTAAATGTATCATGCTCTTGGAGTATTTCAGCATAAACTTTTGCCAAAGTTGCAGAGTATGGGATAACTATGGCTAAAAGTGCTGTTAGTGTATTTAAACCAAATATCTGTAAAAATATAAGTGCCCAAAAAAGTTCATGTATAGATCTTGTAAATGCTAAAGATATTCTAACAATAAGTGAAGTGAAGAAGAGCGAAAGGATAGCTCCAAAAATTATAGAGAAAAATATTGCCAAGATAGCTATAGTGATAGTTCTTAAAAAAGCTACTAAAAGTAGAGAATAGTCATTATACTCCATCGAAAAGATAGAAAGAAAAAAGTCTTGACTTAGACTTGTTGCATCTAAGGTTGTAATCTCTAAATCCGAAAAATAAAAAGATACTAGTCCTATGAATATAAATATAAATGAAACTCTTAAATTTTTACTCGCAAACATAGTATAACTTCTGTATGTCGTCTTTATTTAGGTCTGAACATTTTTTATCTATGATAATTTTTGAATTTTTAAGTCCTATAACTCTCTCAAAGTTTTTAGTTGCAAGTTCTACATTGTGTAGTGCACAAACTATTGTCTCAAAGTTCTCTTTTAATATATCTATAACTTTTGAGCTTAGATACTCATCCAAAGCTGAAATAGGCTCATCTGCTAAAAGTATACTTTTGTTAGCATAGATTGCTCTAGCTATTGCTGTTCTTTGTTGTTGACCACCTGAGAGTGAGTGTACTTTTGTAAAGAGTTTAGGTTCCAAATCAAGTTCATTTGCAATAAAACGTGCATCTTGCACATCTATTTTAGATGGTTTTATAAGGTTTATGAGGTTGTGTATTGTTGAATACTCATCTAGTTTAGCAATATAAATATTGTTATAAACAGATAAATTTTCAACTAAACCAAGCTCTTGAGGGATATAAGAAGAGTCTTCTTTTTTTAACTCATAAAACTTTTTTATTAGTGTTGATTTACCACTTCCACTTCTACCTAAAAGCGCTATCTTCTCGCCTTCTTTAATATCAAGGTTTAAAGAGTCAAGAATAAGCTGTTTATTATACGAAATGGACTCGTTCTTTAGTGAAAAAACCATCCTAAAATTAGTCTATTAAACCAGTTTTTCTTCCAACACTCAGAATTGGATCATAATCAGAATTTTTAGCTTCTATAAAACCATGTCTGTCAAATGACTTCAAAATTTCTTTGTCTTTTAGGTTGAGTAGAGTCATTTTTAATTTCTGTGTAAAACCAGCTCCATAAGTTGCATCTAAATCTCCATGAACTGTAAACTGGTAGTCAGGGAAAGTTGGAGTTTTCCAAATAATTTTTACTTTAGAAGTATCAATCTTTCCGCTTTTTAAAGCAGCATCCCAAACTCTATAGTTTACAGCACCAAGCTCATATGCTCCACTTTGAACTAGTGAGATAGTCTTTGTGTGATTTCCTGAATATCCTACTTTTGAGAAAACTTTCGAAGGAGCTTTGTGCATATGCTCTCGTATAAAATACTCAGGCATTAGTCTTCCGCTTGTTGAGCCTTTTGAGCCAAAAGTAAAGGTTCTATTTGCTATGTTTTTAGGAAATTCATCTGAAGACTTCAGACCAGTTTGAACGTTTGCTATTATGTATGTGCAAAACTCTCTGTCTTGAATACCTTGTGCTATAGCTATAGCTCCTGGAACAATTTGTCTAGCTTTTACACCGCTAAAACCACCAAACCATGCTAGTTGAACTTGCTTGTTCCTAAAAGCTGCGATAGATGCAGAGTAAGACTTAATCGGAATAAATTTCGCGTCTATGTTTAACTCTTTTGAGAGATATACTGCAAGTTTACTAAAACGCTCTTGGAGCTTTGTTTCATCTTGATCTGGGATGGCTGAGAAAGTAAATGTCTGTGAGAATAGGCTCGAGGCCATTAGTAGGCTTATAATCATTTTTTTCATAATAACTCCAAAATATTTTGAAGCAAATGGAGTCATAAAGTTTGTAAAGTATATTTATGTCAAGCCTAAACCTTAGGCAGCTGCTTTTATAAAAGAATCTTATATTAATGTATATTAATAATCACTTAAACAGTAGAAAATATTTTATTCTATTAATATTGCTTTAACAATATAAAAAGTACAATTATATAAACATTAACCTATGGGATAGGTGTACATAAATGGGCTTATTATTCTCCTGCATATTTATATTTTCTCATAATTTTACAAGGCTTAAAAATGAATAACGAAGCAAGAATGACGAAATTCGTTCAAGCAGCTGGTTGAGCAGCTAAAATGGGTCCGGGGGATCTGAAACATACTTTATGCTCACTAGTTCCAAAAAATGAAAATGTCTTAGTTGGATTTGAAAATAGCGAAGATGCCTGTGTCTTTAAAATCAACGATAATGAAGCCTTAGTTCAGACTGTAGATTTTATTACACCAGTTGTTGATGATCCATATGTTTATGGAAAAATTGCTGCTGCAAACTCACTTTCTGATATATTTGCAATGGGTGCAGAGGTAAAAACGGCTCTTAATATTGTAGGTTTTGATAAAACAAACCATACATATGACGTGCTTGAAGAAATTCTAAGAGGCGGAAATGAAAAAATAGAAGAGTGTGGTGGTGTCTTACTTGGTGGACACACTATTGAAACACCTGAAATGTATTATGGTCTAAGTGTTACAGGTATGATTCATCCAAATGATATTTTAAGAAACAACACCCCAAAAATAGGACATGTTTTGGTGCTTACTAAACCAATAGGTCTTGGGATTTTAACAACTGCTATTAAAAGAGATTTATTAAGAGAGTCAACAATCCTTGAATCTGTGAAAATTATGGAAACACTAAATTATATTCCGTCAAAACTTTTAAAGAAATATGATGTAAGTGCTTGTACAGATATAACTGGTTTTGGACTTTTAGGTCATGCCTTAGAGACTACAAATGATAATGTTTCTCTTATGATAGATTCCAAATCTGTTCCAATAATTATGGACGCTTTTGAACTAGGAGAAGAGGGTGTTGTTCCTGGTGGTAGTAAGAAAAATAAAGCGTATTTAGCAGATAAGGTTTCGTACTTGGGTGATAGTCAAAAGCTTAGTACTATTTTATGTGATGCCCAGACATCAGGTGGATTATTAGTTTCTATGAATGAAAAAGATGCAAAAGAGTACATAAAAGAAGTTGAAGATTATACATTTGGTTATGCAAGAATTATTGGTGAAATTATTCCAAGAAAAGATAAAGCGATAATCATACACTAGAATTTGGCGAGAAGGCGAAGGAATTGAACCTCCCGAGGCGTTTACACAAAAACCTCCAATCAGGTTTGAAACCTGTGGTGCCCACCAGGGTCACATGCCCCCCAAATCTTGTGTGATGAGAAGTTTACAACAAAATATATAAAAAGAATCTAAAAGGGTAAAAATGTTTTTACTACAATCTATTCCTCAGGTTGATAAGTTTATTTCAAATGAAAAATTTGATAATTTATCAAAACCACTTATCTTAAAAATAGCAAAAGAAGTTACACAGACCTTAAGAGAAAATATTTTAAACAAGTCTGTAGAAGTCTTTAGTGAAGATGAATTAGTTCAAAGTGTTTTAAAAAAGTATGAGGATTTAACCTCTGCATCTTTACAAAAAGTTATAAATGCAACAGGTGTAATAGTTCATACAAACTTAGGACGAAGCCTAATAGATGAAAAAATATTTGATAAAGTGAAAAATATTGCAACTGGTTATAACAACTTAGAATATGACTTAGAAAAAGGAAAAAGAGGGGAGAGATACTCTCATATTTCAAAAGTTATATGTAGTCTTTTAGATTGTGAAGATGTGCTTATAGTAAACAATAATGCAAGTGCAGTTTTTCTTGTTTTAAATACTTTTGCCAAGAAAAAAGAGGTTGTTGTTAGTCGTGGAGAGCTTGTTGAGATTGGCGGAAGTTTTAGGATTCCTGAGGTTATGAAAAGTAGTGGTGCAAAACTTGTTGAAGTTGGTGCTACAAATAAAACTCATCTAAGTGACTATGAAAATGCTATAAGCAAAAAAACATCGATGCTAATGAAGGTTCATAAGTCTAACTACTCTATAGAAGGGTTTAGCTCTGAAGTTGAGTTTAAAGATCTTGTAAAACTTGCACGTGAACGGGATCTTTTAGACTACTATGACATGGGAAGTGGACATTTAGTGGATTTACCATATGGACTAGATTCTTATGAACCTTCAGTTTTAGAGTATATGAAAGAAAAACCATCTCTTCTTAGCTTCTCTGGAGACAAACTTTTAGGTAGTGCTCAAGCTGGAATAATTGTAGGAAAAAAAGAGTATATAGAGAAACTAAAAAAGAACCAATTGCTTAGAATGTTAAGAGTAGATAAGTTAACTTTAGCAATATTAGAAGCAAATATAACATCTATTTTACTTGGAGAAATTGATGAAATCCCAACTCTTAGAATGCTTTTTGCATCTACTGATGAGTTGAGAGCAAATGCACAACTACTAGAAAATGAAGTTAAAGATATATCTCAAGCCCAAATCATTGAAACTAAAACAGTCATAGGTGGTGGAACTACACCAAATAGGACAATACCTAGCATCGCGTTGGCTATTAAAATAAATGACTATAAACCAAACAAGATTGAGAGACTTTTTAGAAAGAGAAAAATAATAGGTCGCATTGAAGATGAAAGGTTTTTATTAGACTTTAGAACAATAGCAAATAGCGAGATAGCATCTATAGTAAAAGCAGTAAAGGAAATAGCTAATGTCTAACTTCATAATAGGAACATGTGGACATGTTGACCACGGTAAAACAGCACTTATAAAGGCACTTAATGGTTATGAGGGTGATACTACTAAAGAAGAACAGGAGCGTGGAATAACCATTGATCTTAGTTTTTCAAACATACAAAAAAATAATAAAAACATAGCTTTTATAGATGTTCCGGGACATGAAAAGTTAGTTAAGAACATGATTGCAGGAGCTTTTTCTTTTGACTGTGTGCTTATAGTTGTAAGTGCAGTTGAAGGTGTAAAACCACAAACTGTAGAGCATCTAGAGATTTTAAATCTACTTGGTGTTAAAAATGCTGTTTTAGTAATAACAAAAAAAGATTTGATAAGCCCAGAAGAGTTAGATAAAAAATTATATGAAGTGCAAGAATTTATATCTGCTTATAACTTTGACCTAAAATTTAGTATGGGAGTTTCTATCTTTGATGATAACTCTATAGAAGAGTTAAAAGAGAAACTTTTTGATTTAGATGCAAGTACAAAACTTCAAGAGAATTTCTTTAGATACTATGTAGACAGAGTTTTTAGTGCAAAGGGTGCTGGAACGATTGTAACTGGAACTGTGCTTGGTCGACCAATAGAGCTTAATGAAAAAGTATTTATTTGTGACATACAAAAAGAGAGTAAAATTAAAAACCTTCAAGTTCATGGAGTAGATGCAAAAGAAGCAAATATTTCAAATAGAACAGCTATAAATCTTTTTAACATAGATGCTAAAGATTTAAAAAGAGGCTTTTTAATAAGTAAAAAAGGTTACTTAAGAGGTTTTAATGCCATCGATATTTCTTTTAAATCACTTCCAAAGAAGTTCTTACATCATAATAGAAATTATTCTGTTTATATAGGCTCAAAAAAGATAGATGCAAAAGTTCTACTCTTTAACTCTGAAGAGTCCCTAGAAAAAGGTTTTGCAACTCTTCATTGTAAGGAAGAAATTTTTAGCATCTACAATGAAAAAATCATTATAAGAGATGGAAATTTTACAGTAGCTGGTGGTAGCGTTTTAAATCCTGTAAATGATCCTATGAAAAAATCTCAAAAACTTAGTCTCTTAGAAGCTTTACAAGAAAATGACATACCAAAAGCTTATTCTATTTTGTTAAATGCACATAAAAAAGGGCTTGGTCTTATCTCATCAGCACAAAGATTCGCTCTATCTCATGTTAAAGCGCTTGAGAGTGCGAAGAGCTTAAAAGATTGTTTTGTAGATGAAAAAGAGTTGATAATTTATCCTACATCTACAAAGGAAATTATTTATAACGCTATAAAAGACATTTATACAAAAAATCAGTATGCACTTCTATCAATAGCATCTGTGAAACTTAGACTAAAGTGGTCAAGTGAAGGCTTTATTGCTCTTGTTATAAAAGAATTACTTGATGAGAAGTTTTTAGTTAAAGATGGAAATCTCTTTAAAAATGCAAACATAGAAGAAGATTTAGACACTATGTTAGAGCAGCTTATGTTAAATAGATTAGAAGAAGAGGGCATTTCCCCAACTGCTCCATATAATATTTATGATGACTTGGATTTAGATAGAAAAATGGGTGATGATATTTTAAAATCACTCTGTTCTAAAAAGCAAGTAGTCAGAATGCAACATAACCTTTTCATTCACGCTACTAGTTTAAGTAAACTTGTTCTTGAGATGAAAAACATCATCAAGGTAGATGGTTATATAGATGTTAAAAACTTTAAACAAAAACGTCCACTTAGTAGAAAATACTTGATTACTTATTTAGATTTTTTAGATAATTTCTCAGAAATCAAAAAAGATGGAAATAAAAGAGTTTTTGTAAGCTAAATAAGAATATTATTCTATAATTTTTAATTATTGGATATATAGTGTTAAACAAAAAATTTTTTTACATTCTTATGGTTTTAGCAATGGCTGGCTGGGGCGGTTCTTGGGTAAATGCAAAAGTACTTAGCTCTTACATGAATGAATATGAGCTAATCTTTTTTAGAAATGTATTTACTATCCTTACTCTAGCCCCTGTTTTAGTAATTTCAAAAAAATACTTTTATATAAACAAAAGAAGTCTTGTACTGGCAGTTTTTGCATCCGTAGTAATGATAGCCTACATGAAATGCTACTTTTTAGGAACTAAGTTCTCAACTGCAAGTTTAGGTGGAGCACTTGTTACTACTCTTATCCCAATCAATACATTTATAATAATGGCTCTATTTTTTGGAAAAAAGATTATGAGAAAAGATATTTTTGCATTAGGTATTGGAGCTATAGGAATATTCACAATGCTAAATGTTTGGTCGTTTTCTTCACAAGAAATATTCACAGCACATAATATGTACTTTTTAGGTGCTTCTATTTTTTGGCCTACACTTACAATAATTGGTTCAAAAAGTACCAACACTTCTCCTATGGTATTTACTTTTTATATGTATGTTATTACAACGCTTATGGTAAGTATATTTTTTGTTGATTTTAACAATATACATTATGAGAGTTATGACTACATTTTTTGGATTAATATTTTGAGTTTAGCAGTAGTTTCTACAACCTTTGCAACAACCGTGTACTTTGTTGGTATAGAAAAACTAGGTACTAATGAAGTTAGCTCCTTTATATTTTTAGTTCCATTTTTTGCAATTATACTTAGCATAGTATTCTTAGATGAGAAGGTAAACCTTTCCATTATTATTGGCACAGTTTTAACTATAATCGCTGTTAAAATTCTAAATAATATTAGGTTTATTAAGAAGAAAAAGTCCCCTGTTATTAATGCAGATATATACATATAGTTACACTGTTTAAACCTTGTTTATTTTTAATATTGTTCTTTAATATTATACAAAGTAAGTAATTAATATACTAAAGAATATATTGGGTTTTAGGCCTAAACAAGGATGGAATTAATGAAAATTTCTACTAAAGTTATATCTATAAGTGTAATATTATTATTGTTAGTTAGTAGTTTACTCATTACTTTCTCATATCAGGGTATGCAAAGAGAGGCTCAAATGTCTCTGGAAAAAACAAAAGAGGGTGCTTACAAAGCTAGAAAGACTGAGCTTAAAAATGAGATGAGAATTGTAAAAGGTTTTGTTAAAGCTATTTATGAAGCTGAGAAAAAAGCTGGGTTTAGTGATGAAGAGATCAAAGAAAAGATAAAAGAAAAGCTTCTTGATATATCTTTTTTCAATGACAACAGTGGATATATATTTATCTATGAGGCAGATGGAACAAATGTTTTACTACCACCTAAGAGATCCCTTGAGGGAAAAAATCTATATAACTTAAAAGATGCAAATGGCATACCTTTTGTGAAAGAACTTATTGATATTTCTAAAAAAGGGGGAGGAGTAGTTGAATATCTTTTTCCTAAATCAAAAGATTCCAAAGCAGAACTTAAATTTTCATACGGTATCGGTTTCGAACCATATAACTGGATGTTAGGTACTGGAGTATATGTAGATAATGTAGAAAAAGAAATTGCTTTAATTAAAAAAGAAATGGATGTTGCAATTTCTAAGGAAATTACATTATTTATTTCCATTGCTATTGGTCTAACTTTGATGAGTATATTGATTTTTTTCTTTAGTATTAGATACTCTATAACAAATCCACTTAACAACCTTATTAAAGCCACAAAAGAGCTATCTAGTGGAGATGGTGATTTAACTAGACAACTTGAAATAGTAGGAAAAGATGAGATAGCTGAGGCAAGTAATGAGATAAATAACTTTATACAAAAGGTTAGAATTCTTATCTCTGATGCTAAAAAATTATCTACTGAAAATTCATCTATTGCACATGAACTATCTACTACATCAATGTCAGTTGGGGAACTTGTTGAAGAATCTACAATTATAGTAAATAGAACTACAGACCAAGCATCTTTAATAAAAAATGAAATGGTAAGTAGTATAGATGAAGCAAAAATATCTAAGCAAGATTTAGAAAAAGCAAATGTTTTCTTAAAAGAAGCAAATGCTGCTATTTTACATTTAACTGAAGATATAAAAATAAGTGCTGCTACTGAAGTAGAATTAGCTCAAAAAATTCAACAGTTAAGTTATGATACTACACAAGTAAAAGATGTACTTCAAGTGATTGGTGATATAGCAGACCAAACAAATCTTTTAGCACTGAATGCTGCTATTGAAGCTGCAAGAGCCGGAGAACATGGTCGTGGTTTTGCTGTTGTTGCTGATGAAGTAAGAAAACTCGCAGAGAGAACTCAACACTCCTTAGTTGAAATAAATGCTACTATAAATGTTATAGTTCAGTCTATAGTAGATTCTAGTGACCACATGACTGCTAACTCTAAAAAAGTTGAAGATTTAAGTACTCAAGGACTTGAAGTAGAAGATAAAATCAATGAACTTTCAGTTGTTATGGGTGAAGCTACAAAAATGTCCGATAAAACAGTTGGAAGTTACATAAAAGCTGGAGATGATTTAGAAGTAATCATTAGTGGAGTTGCTGAAATTAATGGACTTTCAACGAAGAACGCTAGAAGTGTTGAAGAGATAGCAAGTGCTGCTGAACATTTAAGCAAAATGACAGAATCTCTTAATACTAAATTAGCTGATTTTAAAACAGCATAAGTAGTATTAAGCTTTAAATAATAGTAAATAAGAGGTAGAAATGAAAAATTATATTCAAAATAAAACAGCTCTAATAACAGGGGCTACATCAGGTATAGGGGAGCAGTTAGCTAAAGACTTAGCTACATATAATACAAATCTTGTTTTAATTGCTAGACATATTGATAAACTTGAACTTCTTAAGGAAAATATACAAAAAAATAATCCAGATGTAAAAGTTGAGATTTATGTACTAGATGTAAAAGAAAACAAAAGTGTTGTAGAAGTTGTAAAACAAATAACTAATACTACAACTATAGATATTCTTATAAATAGTGCAGGATTAGCCTTAGGATTAGAGAAAATCTATGAAGGTGATGTTGATAATTGGGATGGAATGATAGATACAAACGTAAAGGGTCTGTTGTATGTAAGTCGTGCTGTTATTCCATCTATGTTAAATCTAGATACTGCTCATATAGTAAATATTGGCTCTGTTGCAGGAAAAACAGCTTATCCTAATGGTAATGTTTACTGTGCTACAAAAGCTGCTGTTCATTCACTAGGTGAATCTATGAATGCAGACTTAGTAGAAACAAATATAAAAGTAACTACTATAGCCCCTGGTGCAGTTGAGACAAACTTTTCAAATGTTAGGTTTGCTGGAGATGAACAGAAGGCAAAAAGTGTTTATGATGGATATACACCTTTAAATGCTAATGATATATCTGATGTTATTATAAATGTTTTAAATACACCAAAACATGTAAATATACAATACTTAGACATTATGCCAACAGCACAAAGAAATCCATATATGATAAATAGAAAGTAAGAATTTACTCCTTGCCAAGTGTCTTACTAGGCAAGGAGTGTTTAGTAATGTATTAACGACTGAAGTGATCTTTTAGATCTGCCTGAGCAAGAAGTACTGGAACAACGATTAGAGACGATACAACTGCTGCAATAGTTCCAAAAATAAGTGAGACACCAAGACCACCAAATACTGCATCTCCTGCTAGAAGTGTAGATGCTAAGATAATAGCTGCTGCTGTTAGAAAGATTGGCTTAGCCCGCGTTGCTGCTGCGTAAGCAATAGCTTTTTCTTTACTCATCCCTTTATCAAACATTAAAGACTTTGTAAAGTCTATTAGAAGTAATGAGTTACGAGAACTTATCCCAATAAGTGCAATAAATCCAATAAGAGAAGTTGCAGTCAAGAAGAATGTATCTGCTGTAAATACGTCCATAATCCAGTGACCTACAATAACTCCTATTATAGATAGAAATGAGCCTAAAAGTATGATACCACTTAGCGTATAACTTTTATAATAAATTACCATAAGCAAGAAGATTAGAACAAGAGCAGCAATAAAAGCAGCACCAAGTTCAACAAAAGTATCAAGTGTTACTTCCATCTCTCCATCCCATACTAATTGGTATACTAGTTTACTTTTTTTATCTACAAGTTCAAGATTAAATAGTCCTGTTTTTGTAATCTCATAATCATCACTAAAAGTATTGAGGATTACATCTCTAGCATCCATTAGAGGATAGACTTGAGATAGCATATCAGTCTCAGCCATTACATTTGTCATCTGATGAAGATTTTTACTCATAATCAAAGGATTTGATTTTTTTGGATAAATAGTTACTAGCTCTGTAACAGGAATCATCATTCCCATATTATTCATAAGTTTTAAAGATGAAAGTTTAGTTTTTACTGCATTAATATCTTTAGATGTGAATCTTTTTGAACCCTCAGAAAGAGATAAGTAGATAGGTATCTGGTCGTTATAAATATCAGAGTTTTTAACAGCTATCTGCATACCTTCAAAAGCAAGGTATAAAATGTCATTTAACTGCTTTATTGTTATTCCTGAAAGAGAGACTTTAGTTGTATCCACTTTTATTTCATAAGTATCATAAATATCATCTTGCATAATATCTATATCTACTAAACCATCAGTTTTTTTAAACACTCCAGAAATTCTGTTTGAGAGTTTTCTAATTCCATCTGCATCGCTTCCATAAACTTCTGCAACGATAGCTGCTAAAACTGGAGGACCTGCTGGTGGTTCAACAAAAGATATGTTTGTATTAGGATATAAAGATTCACAATTTTTTACAATCAATGGTCTCATTCTTTGAACCATCATGTAAGAAGGCTCGTCTCTATGATGTTTTTGAGTAAGGTTTAAAACTATTTCAGCAACATTTTCAGAGTTTTTAAAGTGAGAACCTTTTATAAGACCTGCAAAATCAAGTGGTGCACCCATCCCTAAGAAAACTTCTGTATCTAATACTTCCTTTTCTTTTTGAATGTAAGAAACTACGCAGTCTGTAACTTCTTTAGTTTGCTCAACAGAACTTCCATTTGCAAGCGTAGCATAAATATTAAAAGTGTCATTATTCTTACCAGGTAACATTTTTGCTAAAACCATTTCACTAGGAGCAATCATTAAAATTGATAGTACAAAAGCTACTAGAGTTAAAAGTAAGATTACTTTTCTTTTAATAGAGCTTTCTATACTTGTTAAAATCATTTTATCTAATTTTTTAAACATTAGTGAGCTCCTTTTTCATCAAACTTCGGACGTTTAAGCATTCTAACCGCCAAGTAAGGCGTAAAGATATATGCAACAAATAGAGATGCTATAAGTGCAACTGGAACATTTGCTGGAATCGGTTTCATGAACTGTCCCATCATTTGACCAACAAATGCCATAGGTACCATTGTCATAATAATGGCTAAAGTAGCAATATTTGTTGGTGGTCCTATCTCATCTGTAGCATGAATCATTAAGTCATCATCACTCATATGAGCTGAGTCTTTATCATGATAATGTCTATGAATGTTTTCTATAACAATGATTGCTGCATCTACCAACAACCCAAGAGATAGTAAAAATGCAAAAAGCGTAATTCTGTTAATAGTTTGACCAGTTAAGTAAGCTATAAAAAGTGTAATAGCTAAAATTGCAGGAACTGTAAAGGTAACGATAAGAGACTCTCTCCATCCAAGGACAAGAGCCAGCAGTACAGCAATTATAACTATAGATAAAACAAGGTGAAAAACTAGTTCATTTACAGCTTCATTAGCTCTAGCTCCATCATTTCTAGTAATTACATAGTTGACACCATTTTCATGTAGATACTCTTTATATGAAGCTAACTCTGTCTTTACTGCATCTGCAATTACAACTGCATTTGTACCTTGAAGTTTAGAAACTGTTAGAGTTACTTGATCTTGCAATGGTTTAAATTTACCTTGTGCATCTCTTACACTAATCTGTACAGATTTGAAGTTTTGAATGTCATAAGACTTTTCTACATTTGCTACTTGCTTTAGGTATATTGGTGAACCCATATATTGTGCAACAATTATATTACTAATATCTTTTGCACTTTCAATCGCATTTTTAACACCAAACATAATAATCTTGTTGTCTTTAGTACGGTTTTTTACAGCAGGAACACTGTATGAAAGTGATTGTACTGATTTAACAATTTGCCCCATTGAAAGGTTATATCCTGAGAGTTTAAATAAATCAACTTCAATGTTAAACTGAGTTTTATTACCACCCTTTACCTGTGTTACAGCAACATTAGGAAGGCCGTTTATATAGTGTTGCATCTTTTTTACTTTGTTGTAAAGTTCTGTTTTACTCATCTTTTCATCATTTGAGTAAAAAGCAACAGTAACAACAGGAATATCAACATCAATATCAAGAGGTTTGATGATTGGATTCATTGCCCCTTTTGGAAACATATCAGAGTTTTGCATGATTTTGTCATATACTTTAAGGTTTGAACCCTCTTTTTCTTCACCTATAAAAAATGCCGCATTTACAATACCTACATTGTCCATAGCTGTACCGTAAATGTGTTCAACACCTTTTACTTCTTTAAGTTTTCTTTCTAATGGGTTAACGATTACTTTTTGTATCTCAGCTGCACTCGCACCAGGAAGAGCTACTATTACAGTTGATCCACTAACTACCATCTGAGGATTTTCTTCACGTGGCATAACCATTAATGCAAGATATCCAATAGCAAGCAAAAATATACCAAGAACGATAGTTAGCGGACTTCTTAAAAATCCTTTTGCTAACTTACCAGCTGAATCGGTTGGTTTGTAAGATTCTAGTTTTTGCATCTCTATACCTTAGTTTATTTCTACAGTTGCATACATACCAGGATAGACTGATTTGTTGTTACTTGTAAATGAGACTTTTATTTTAAAAGTGTGTGTCATTGGATTTGAACTAGGAATAATAGCCATTACTTTACCAACACTCTTTATATTTAGTGAAGGAATATTTACATTAACTTCTGATCCATGTTTGATACGGCTTAAATCATTCTCTGCAATTTCTGCTGATATTTTAAGGTCACTTAAGTCAGATAAAACAATTGCTGGCATACCAGGCATCGCCATCTCTCCTACTTTAATGTTTAAAGCAACAACAACACCTGTATTTGGAGCTTTAATATTTAAGTATCTGTATTGATTTACAACTTCTTGAAGTCTCGCTTTTGCAATAGAAATCATATTTTGAAGATTAAGTGCTGCAAGTTCTAGATTTTCCACTTCATACTTAGAAACCATGTCTTTTTTAAGAAGTCTTTTATATCTGTCTAGATTTAGTTTTACGTTTGAGTATTGGTTTTGATACATTTGCAGACTTAACTCAGACTGTCTCTTAGCTGAATCAATTTCTCTAGAATCAATTGTATATAGCACTTGGTTTTTTTGAACTTTTTCTCCATCACTAACATTTACCTGTGTTACAAAACCCATGAAACGGCTTGTAATCATTTTTTGGTTATCAGATATAACACTTCCTGAGAGTGTAAGAGTTTCAGCTATAAGTGAAGCCCCTAGTGCTATTAATATTAATACTTTTTTCATTATTCCTGTTCTCCATTTGCTAATTTTTCAAGCGCGAATATACGCTCATTTCTTTTGTTTTGTGCCATTTGTAGTTCGAGAATTTTCTGAATTTGTTCAGATTGTTTGATGATAACATCACTCATAGAAGATAGTTTTTCTCTGTATCTACCTTCATAGTTAGCGTAGATTTCATTTGCAAGAGTTAACTCTTTTTGCAGTGATGCTATTTCTAGATTGTAAGTCTCTATCTCTGTTCTAATCTTTGCAACTTTAAGAATTATTCCTTTTTTTGCAAGTTCTACTTGAGTCTTAGTTTTTAGCTTTTGGATACGAGATTTTTGGATGTTTGCGCTATCTATGCCACCATTGAAGATATTCCAAGTTAGTCTTGCTCCAACAGTGTAAGATTTATGATCATCAGCATCTCCTAAAAATGTGTCATCAGCCGTAGATACTTCTGCAAAAGCACCAACTACTGGATAATAAGCTGCCTTAGAAACATCTAACATTCCTCTGCGAACTTCTAAACCAGTTGAAGCTTTTTGAATGTCAAGGTTGTTTTGTAAAATATTTTGGTTTGTATATGAAGGCATGTCTACATTAGCAGAAGTAGTGGAAATATTTTTAACTTTTTGGTTTAGTAAAAAACTTATGAAGTGATAGAGAAGTTTTTGGTTAGATTCCATTTTC
>JBLIEY010000052.1:0-17131 GCA_047633475.1 Sulfurimonas sp. | reverse complement strand
TCTCTAGGTAAATTTTTTGCTCCAGGCGTAATCCACCATGTTTCTCCATTGCTTAACTCAACTTCACCGCCCCATTTTTCCTCACTATTAAACTCAATTGTTTTAATTGTTTCTTCCATATCTTTTTTTGCTATATAAAAATATATATCAGTCCCACTCTCTCTTAACATTACTTTTGCCATTTTTTTTCCTTTATTGATTTATAAATAATTTTCTTATCATTTGTTTAAAACTATGATCTTCGTACCAAACTTTAAAGTACCCTTTTTTAAGCTCATTTATCAAAATAGACTTACCACATTTATGGTCTAACAATGGAAAATCATCTCTACAATGAGCTCCTCTACTTTCTTTTCTCTTTAGCGCACTTAGGACAACTGCTTCAGATATTTCAAGTGCATTTCTTAGTTCTAAAATAGCAATAAGTTCTACATTGTTTTGTCTACCTTTGTCTATACAGTGAAGTGTTAAAGATTCTCTTCTTAAGTACTTCAAGTAATCAAATGCTTTAGTTAAACTAGCTTCTGTTCTATGAATTCCAGCATGCTTAAACATTGTTTTGCCCATACTTATTCTCATCGAGTTGAAGTTTTTTGAACTTTCTCTATCAAAAATAAAATCTACCATTTTTTGATCTTTGACTACTGTGTTATAGTCTATGGGTAAATAGTCTTTGTTTGTAGAAAAAGATTTTGCATTTTTACCAGCTAAAACTCCAAAAACAGCACCTTCTAAAAGTGAATTTCCTCCTAGACGATTAGCTCCATGTACACCATTGACCGCACACTCTCCGCAAGCATAAAGACCTTTCATATTTGTTTTTGTCATATTTGCTTCTATGCCACCCATACTGTAGTGAGCAAGAGGTTTTACCTTTAACAACTCTTTTGTTATATCTACACCTCTTTGAGTAAAAGCTGTTTTATACAATGATGGGAGTTTCGTTTTTATATGTTCTTCGCTTAAATGTCTTAAGTCTAAAAATACATCTCTTCCATTATCCATCTCTTTTATGATTGCACGGCTTACTACATCTCGTGTAGCTAACTCATCTATAAATCTTTTTCCATCGCTATTTACTAAATAGCCACCCTCACCGCGGGCAGCTTCACTTACAAGATAGCTACTTTTATCTAAACCAGTAGGATGAAACTGAACAAACTCCATATCTTTTATATTTAACCCTGCTCTAAGTGCAATGGCAACCATATCTCCTGAGTAGTCTTGGGAATTTGTACTATAACCTCTGTATATTCCAGAATAACCACCACCTGCTAAAATAACAGATTTTGCTGGATAAACCATAACAGAAGAGTCAATTCTTCTAACTACAACAACACCACTCACTCTATCTTCTAAGCTTGTAATATTCATAACAAAGTTATTTACCAAAAATAAAACACCTGCATTCTTAGCTTTTTTAATAAGAACTTGCATAATAGCTGAACCAGTTTTGTCACCCACAAAACAAGTTCTTTTAGAGTTTCCTCCGCCAAAACTTCTCTTAGCTATTCTTTTATTTTCATCTTTGTCAAATTGCACACCATAGCGAACCAACTTAGACATTATTTTTGGTGCCTCGTTGCACATATAGCTAATAGCTTTTTTGCTTCCTAACTCAAAACTACCTTTATAAGTATCATAAGTATGCGAATCTATTTCATCACTGTTATTTTTATCTAAAACTGCATTTATTCCGCCACTAGCTAATGAACTATTTGACTTAAATAAATTTCCTTTAGTTATAACAGCCACTTTGTTAGTACTAGTTTTTGCTTCAATAGCTGCCATTAATCCCGAGATTCCACCACCGACTATAATTACATCATAAATCAAAACTAAAGCCTATAAAGTAAATCATATTTACTTCTTCCAACTGCTTTTACATTTGATATCTCACAATTTTGTTTAATGTGTACCGGTACTTTTGAAGCAAACAGTGAGCTAATTAGAGTTGGAGTTGAACGTGTAAACTGAAGAGCTAGTTGTATGTCACTTTTAAGTGTCATAGTATCATCTAAGATAACGCCTGTCTCGGGAGAAAATGACTTTTTAAATAGATTCATTTGAAGTAAAGAAGAAGAAGTAATAACACCCATTCCTAATCTGTGAGCAGCTTGAAGGATTGTACATTCTTCATTCTTAACTCTCTGAGTTGGTGTAGTATATGCATTTGTTTTCCCCATATTAAAAGGAAGTTGAATATACTTAAATCTATGATTTTTACCTCCAACTTTTTTTGCGATTTCTACTAGTTTTTCCAAGCTTATAATCTCTTCATTTTCAGCAGTAAAACCATTCCAAACAGCTACTCCATAGCTTTTAAACATACCATCATCAACTAAGTTTTCAAATCTTTTAAAGATTTTTTCTATACTCTTATAAAACTCTTTTTTGCCTAGTTTTAGCAGTTGCATCTCTGGGTTATGCAAATAGTAAATATCTAAATGTGATACACCTAAATTATCTAAACTCTTTTTACAAGAGTACTCTAAAAAATCTGGTGTCATACAATGTTGGTCTAGCTCAATATCATCCCCAGATGCTAAACCTGGTTTCACAACATTATCTTTTATCCATGTATACGGGTTTTCTGGAAAAGGGTAATCTAACTGTATAAAACCACCTTTAGAACATATAATAAGCTCTTCTCTTTTTACCTCTTTATCTTCCATCAACTCTCGGAGTGCTTCACCTATCTCTTTTTCACTTTGCCCATATCTGTAATTACTTGCTGTGTCTATAAGATTTATTCCACTTCTTACAGCTTGTTTTACACCTTCAATATAATGAAAAACATAATTTTCTTCTTTGTAAGGTTCTTTGTTAAAAGTTCCAAGACCAAGTTTTGAAAAAATCAAATCATTGTGTTTTATATAAAAATCTTTATAAGTAGAAAATTTTTTAGAAAAAGCATATGTATCTTCAAATGTAGCAAATCCCATTATAAATCTCTCCACTCAATTTTTATTTTTGATAATGCATATGTTTTCATTTTGTCCCCATAAAGTATAAATAATAATCTAATATACTTTATACATATATCATTCCATAGAATTATTTTTTAGTTAAATTAGAAAAAATGTTAGCTTGTTACTAGAGTTGGTGGTATATAATTAGTAGTATAAAAAAAGCCAGAAGAGATACCCTTCTGGCTTTGAGGGAGAATGTTGAAAATAACTTTTTTTATCTTACAGCGTCAAAGAAGTAGTCTGTCTGAGCTGTATCTTTTGTCTCTTCATCTAATTGATCTAAGATTGAGTTAGTAATCCAAGTTAAAAGATTTAGAGCACCTTTATAACCACTAATAGAATATCTATGTAAGTGATGTCTATCAAAAATAGGGAAACCTATTCTTATTAAAGGTATTTTAGTATCACGGTAAAGTTCTTTACCATATACATTACCAATCATAAAGTCTACTGGCTCAGTAAATAATAAACTTCTTAAGTGCCATAAATCTTTGTTTGGCCAAATTTGACAATCAGCTGCCCACTGAGACTTATCAATAACAGCTTGCATATCAGCTGTCCATCCCTTTCTTGGAGCATTGTTACAAAGAACGTGAGTTGGGATACCACCCATTTCAACGATAAAAGAAACAAGACCTAAAAGGAAGTCAGGGTCACCATAAATAGCAAACTTTTTACCGTGCATATACGGATAAGAATCTTGCATAGCATCTACTAGTTGAGCACGTTGTGTTTTTAACTTATCAGATATATCATTACCTGTAAGCTCAGCTAACTTCATAACAAAACCATCAGTACCAGATAAACCAATTGGATTACAAGTCTCAAATCCTTGTTTCCATTTGTTTTTAATAGTCTTAGCAGTTTGTATGCTAGAGTATTTTTGTAAAGAGATTGTAGTCTCTGCATTGATAGCAGTTTTAGCAATACTTAATGGTGTACCACCAGAGTACAATTTGTATTCACCAGCACCAGTATTCCACTGAGCTTCATGATCACCAATCATATGTATCTTATCACTAAATTCTGCAGCAATCTCTTTAACTTCTGCTAAAGAACCAAGGTATGGTTCAAAACCAGGAATAATATTTATACGACCTTCTTCTACAACTTTTTCATCTTTTGTAGGATTAAGTTGCTCTAATGTAGCTTTCATCATGTTGTCATAACCAACAATGTGAGAACCAACAAATGAAGGTGTATGAGCATAAGTGATTAGAGTATCATCTAACTCACCCTCAGCATCTTCTTTTGCACCTAAAACAAATGCATTTAAGTCATCACCGATAACCTCTGCCATACAAGTAGTACTTACAGAAATCATCTCAGGTTTATACATAGCATTACAGTTACGTAGACCATCTTTCATATTTGCAAGACCACCAAATACCGCTGCACTTTCACTCATAGAGTCAGATACAACTGGAGTTGGTTCTTTAAAGTGACGAGTAAAATAACTTCTAAAATACGCCACACATCCATGAGAACCATGAACATAAGGCATAGTGTTTTCAAAACCAAGACCAGCCATAATAGCACCAAGAGGTTGACAAGCTTTCGCTGGGTTAATAGCTATAGCTTCACGAGCAAGGTTTTTCTCTCTATATTCCCATGACTCAGTCCATTTTTGAACTTCATCAACTTTACTAGGGTCAACTAAACCCGCAGTACTTTCAAACTCTCTTTTACCTTTTAGAGAAGCTTGATACTCATCTTTTAAAAATAATTTTTGTCCGTTTACAATGTTATCTATATCTTGCATCTTAAGCTCCTACTTCTTGTTTATCCCATGGCGCTTTAGTATGATTCCAAACTGGAGAGTTCATAGCTAAATCCATATCTTTTGCAAAAATTGCGAATGCGTCATATCCGTGGTATGGACCAGAATAATCCCAAGAGTGCATTTGTCTAAATGGAAGACCCATTTTTTGGAATACATATTTCTCTTTAACACCTGCTGCAACTAAATCTGGTTTTAATTTTTGTACAAATTTTTCTAACTCATACTCATTAACATCATCATATATAACAGTACTTCTTTGTAAATCATCTTTAGTTCTTTTATAATCATCACCATGTCCAAACTCATAACCAGTTCCGATAATTTCCATACCAAGATCTTCATATGCGCCAATAACGTGACGAGGACGTAAACCACCAACATAAAGCATTACTTTTTTACCTGCTAAAACAGGCTTGTATTTAGCAATAACTTCATCAGTCATTTTTGTATACTTAGCTATTACAGCTTCAGCTTTTGCTTGAATTTCAGGTCCGAAGAACTCAGCAATTTTTCTTAAAGACTCAGTAGTATTACTTGGTCCAAAGAAGTTATACTCCATCCATGGAATACCAAATTCTTGTTCCATATGACGAGAAATATAGTTCATAGAACGGTAACAGTGAAGTAAGTTAAGTTTTGACTTAGGAGCTATAGCTAGCTCTTTATAAGAAGCATCTCCTGACCATTGTGCGATAACACGAAGCCCCATTTCTTCTAGCAATAATCTAGTTGCCCAAGCATCTCCACCTATATTGTAATCACCAATAATTGATACATCGTAATCAGTCGTTACAAAGTCTTGTCTTGCAGACGAATCTGTCATAATTTCATCTCTGATTGCATCATTTGCAAGGTGATGTCCTAATGATTGAGAAACACCTCTAAAACCTTCACAAGAAACTGCTATAGTTGGTTTAGAACTCTCTTTTTTATGTATCTTTGCAACTGCTTGAATATCATCACCGATAAGACCGATTGGACACTCTGACTGAATTGTAATACCGTTGTTTAATGGAAATAACTCATCAATCTCTATAAGAGCTTTTTTAAGTTTAACATCTCCACCAAATACAATATCTTTTTCACTGAAATCTGTTGTAAAGTTCATAGTAACAAATGTATCTATACCTGTAGTACCGATATAGTAGTTTCTTCTACCCGCTCTTGAGTATTGACCACAACCACATGGTCCATGAGAAATGTGAACCATATCTTTTACTGGTCCCCAAACAACACCCTTACTACCTGCATAAGCACAACCACGTTGACTCATTACTCCGGGAACAGTTTGTTTATTACTTCTTGTACTGTCACAAGCACCTTTAACACCTTCTGGAGAATCAACTCCTAAATGTTTTGCTCTATTTTTTGCAGCTTTAGCTGGATATACCTCTAAAATCTCTGCGATAGCTTCATTTTGTAAGCTTTCTAATGATTCTGGTCCCATTTCATTCCTTCCTTTTTATCTTTATACGCTAAAGGAACAAAGTCCTTCAATGGACCTCTCATAAGGTCAACTCTGTTCCTCTTAACGACTTAAGTAGTTCTAATTATTAAGCTACTCTAACTCTATATAAATTCATATCATCTAGTTTTTTACATATAGCTTTTGTAACATCACCATCTACTGACTTAGATATTTCACTAATTTGATATTTATTAGTGTAATAAATCATTTTTGTATCATCAATAGGTATGACATCTGATTTTTCAAAAAAATCAACAAAAGCAGTATGAGCGAATGTTCCCGCTGGAACTTCAAATGTTTCTACTACCTCACCCTTAGCAGTCTCGCCAGTTAAAGTAACAACTTTACCAGTTGCATCTACACCTTCATTTACTTTTTCTACAACTTTGTCAAAAGATACATCGATTCCTTCGCTTGCTGGAAAATGATAACCACATATAAACATATTAATTCCTTTATTTATTATTTAATTTTGAAAGAGAAAAGTTTCTCTTTCATACCTTGAACTACAATCCTATTAATAATTAATAGTCACTCTCTTTTTGTCCAACGATTGCTTCATCAGCATCTTCTTCTAAACCAAATTCCATTAAAAGTGCTTCAAGATCATCCATTTCTAATGGTTCAGGAATAACTTTTAAATCATTTGCAATAATTTTTCTAGCTAACTCTTTGTATTCCATAGATTGATCATGGTTTGGAGAGTATTCAACAACTGTCATACGACGAAGTTCTGCACGTTGAACGTGATTTGAACGAGGAACGAAGTGAATCATATGTGTGCCAATAGCTTTTGCTAATTGTTTAGCAAGGTCATACTCACGGTCAGTCATACGTGCATTACATACAAGACCTGCAAGACGAACACCACCAGTGTTAGCGTATTTTAAAATACCTTTAGAGATATTATTTGCAGCATACATTGCCATCATTTCACCAGACATAACGATATAAATCTCTTGTGCTTTACCTTCACGAATTGGCATAGCAAAACCACCACAAACAACATCACCAAGAACGTCATAAGAAACAAAGTCTAGCTCATCATCGTATGCACCCTCTTCTTCAAGAAAGTTAATCGCTGTAATAACACCACGACCTGCACAACCAACTCCAGGCTCAGGACCACCAGACTCAGTACACATAATGTATCCCTCAGTGATTTCTGGATCTTCCGGATTAAACTCAGCAGCACCAGGTTTACATACATCTTCTAACTCAAGGTCTTCAACTGTACCAGCTTCAGAAGCTAATTGCATAATTGTATTTTGAGCTTTCTCATGTAAGATAAGTCTAGTTGAATCCGCTTTTGGATCACAACCAACAATTAAAATCTTTTGACCATAATAGTGACACATTGCCGCTAGTGTGTTTTGAGATGTAGTAGATTTACCAATCCCGCCTTTTCCGTAAAATGCGATTTGTCTTAACTCAGCCATATCGTCTCCTCTTGTTGAATAATTTTGTTTCGAAGATAACATTACATATAGTGTTCCCTAGCATATATATTTAGATAAAAGAGTTTGAAAATTTGCCGGTAAGGCCATGTTTTAGGGCTTATAAATTTAATTAGGACAATAATTGTACGTTTTAAAAGAAAGCTTTATAAAGAGATTAAAGCTTACAATTTTGCATTTTTTGCACAAACAAAAATGTTATTTATACAAAAATTGTATCATTAGAAAAATATGGATTTAGGTATTAAGGGAGAGGTTGGGGTTCAGCTTGTTAATCTAATAAAATGTTATCAGATAGTTTTACTATACAATTTCCTATTATTAGGAAATTGTACTTACTCTTAAAGCTTCTAACTAAGAAGTGTAAATAAGTTTCTCACTTATCTTACCATCAGTTATCTCCACATAGCGCATTGGATACATATTTGCATCAAGTGGGCGTTTAAAACCACGTGTAGCAACTATTTTAGTTCCATTTAACTCTTTAACTGAGTCTATATGTTTATGTCCAGAAAGTGTCATTATCACATTTTCTTTACTTAAAATTTCTGCTTGAAATTCTTTAGTGTTGTTAAGCACATATTTGTGGATATCAGCTTCTTCAGTTCCACCCCAATGGTTCGTATACGGATGATGATTAAGGATAACAGTTGGTTTACCACTTTTAAGTGCATTTTTTGCAAAAGTTAATGTTTCTTTTGTATAAAGACCATTATTTCCACCTTCTACACAACTGTCAAGTCCTAAAATAACATATCCTTTTTTCTCCAATTTCCAATCTTTGCCTTGGACAAGAAGATCTTTGTCTTTTAAAAATATCTCTTGAAAATCATTTAAATCTATTCCATCATTTGGCTTTGCAAAAGACTCTTTATTTCCACGAACGACATAAGATGGACAGTGCATAGTGTCAATAATTTCTTTAAATTTTATGGCATCAGAATTGCCTTTTGCATTGTTATTAAAATTATCTCCACCAAAGAGAACATAATCTAAATCTTTATAGTTTTCATTAATAAATGCGCTCATAAGTTTTACTGCTTCAACAGAGTCATTATTACTTAAATCCATATGCGAATCTGTTACATGTATAAACTTTAGAGTTTCATGTTGCTTCGATTCTGTAGCCATTCCAGGGATTACTGAGAGGGCTGAAAGGACTATACTCGTTTTAAAAAAATCTCTTCTTGTTGTCATTTTCTTTCCTTTTGCTTGATAGTATTATAAGTTTTTATTCTATCATGATTTATTTTTATTTAAACAAAGAATAATAATTACTTATATAACATTAAGAATTTATTAAAAAAGGAAGTCTATTGAAGCAGCGTTTTTGATTTAATTTGACCTGTTTAATTCATCTTGTTAACATATTTCAGTATATAACTTAACTTTTAAGGAAATATTTTTATGATGCTTGGCTGAATGGAGGCCGTTTATTATGGATTTAAGGCTTAATGGAAGTGGTCTAATTATATAGTTAATAATCTTAACTATTTTAACCAAAATCTTCAATTAAGATATTTTTTGTCTTAATTGATCTATACTGATATCAAATAAAATAATTAAGGAGTTATTATGTCACAAAATCAAGTCGATAAGATTCTTGCTCAAGAATACAAACTTGGCTTTACGGTTGATGTTAAATCAGATACTGCACCTCCAGGCTTAAATGATGATGTGCTTAGATTTATTTCTCTCAAAAAAGATGAACCGGAGTGGATGACAGATATACGTATTGTAGCTCTACATAAATGGGAAAAAATGAAAGAGCCTCACTGGGGGCAACTAAATTATAAATCCATTGACTATCAAAGTATCTCTTATTTTTCAGCTCCAAAAAAATCACCCAACAGCCTTGATGAAGTAGACGAAAAAATTCTCGAAGCGTATGAAAAACTCGGTATACCTTTAGATGAGCAAAAAATGCTTCAGGGCATTGCGATAGATGCTGTTTTTGACTCTGTTTCGGTGAAAACTACTTACTCAGAAGCACTCAAAGAAAAAGGGATTATTTTCTGTTCTATTTCTGAAGCGATGCGGGATTATCCAGAACTTGTAAAAGAGTATATGTTTTCTGTAGTTCCAATGAGTGACAACTATTATGCGGCACTAAATTCTGCTGTTTTTACCGACGGAACATTTGTTTATATTCCAAAAGGGGTTCGATGTCCGATGGAACTATCAACTTATTTTCGTATCAATGCCCAAAATACCGGACAGTTTGAACGTACTTTGATTATTGCTGATGAGGGAAGTTATGTGTCTTATAATGAGGGGTGTTCAGCACCCCAGCGTGATGAAAATCAGCTTCATGCGGCAGTTGTAGAACTCATAGCAAAGAAGGATGCAGAGATAAAATACTCTACGATTCAAAACTGGTATCCAGGAGATGAAGAGGGCAAAGGCGGAATTTACAATTTTGTTACAAAACGAGGACTTTGCGAAGGGGAAAATTCCAAAATTTCTTGGACACAGGTTGAAACCGGTTCTTCTATTACTTGGAAATACCCGAGTTGCATCTTAAAAGGTGATAACTCTGTAGGAGAATTTTACTCTGTTGCAGTTACATCTAAAGCTCAGCAGGCAGATACGGGAACTAAGATGATTCATCTTGGCAAGAATACCCACTCGACTATTATCTCTAAAGGCATCTCTGCCATGAAAGGGCAAAACAGCTATAGAGGTTTAGTTAAAGTTGGTTCAAAAGCAAGCGGAGCACGTAATTTTAGCCAGTGTGACAGTTTACTTATTGGTTCACAATGTGGAGCACACACCTTTCCTTATCTGGAATCTCATAATACTCAAGGGCAGATAGAACATGAAGCAACGACTTCAAAAATAAGTGATGAACAACTCTTTTATCTACGCCAGCGTGGTGTTAGTGAAGAGAATGCTGTTTCTATGATAGTCCATGGTTTCTGTAAAGAAGTTTTTGCACAGTTACCTATGGAGTTTGCTGTTGAAGCAAAAGAACTTTTAAATTTAACGCTTGAAGGAAGTGTAGGATGATGAACATTAAAAATATACATGCAAAAATCGGTGACAAAGTTATACTCAAAGGCTTGAATCTTGAGCTTGAAAAAGGAAAAATTCATGTTATTATGGGACCAAATGGTTCTGGGAAATCAACACTTTCTAAAGCGATAGTAGGGCATTTTGATGTAGAAGTAACCAAAGGAGAAATCCTTTATAAGGGTAAAAATATTTTAGAAACCTCTCCAGAAGAGCGTGCACTAGAAGGTATTTTTCTGAGTTTCCAAAATCCTGTTGAAATTCCGGGTGTAAACAATGCTTATTTTCTCCGTACGGCACTCAATGAAAAAGAAAAATATGAGGGCAAAAAAGAGACAAATGCTGCGCAGTTTTTAAAACTAATGCGTCAACATGTGGAACAGTTGGGTATGAAACCTGACATGATTTCTCGTGCTCTTAATGACGGCTTTTCAGGTGGAGAGAAAAAACGCAATGAAATCTTACAAATGGAGATTTTACAACCTGAGGTTATTATCTTGGACGAGATTGATTCCGGTTTGGATATTGATGCATTAAAAGCAGTTTCTGAGGGAATAAATCGGATGAAGAACGGAGAGAGAACTTTTCTAGTTATAACTCACTACAGCAGGATTTTAGATTATATACATCCAGACTATATCCATGTATTACAAGATGGACAAATAGTTAAAACCGGCGGACCTGAACTGGTAAAAACGCTTGAAGCCCAAGGATATCAAGCAATCCAAAAGGATTCATAATGCAAGCTATAACATTGGAGCTAGCAGATGCAAAGAATCCACTTTATGAGCGTCTGAGTTTACTGGGTCTTCCAGCAAATAAGACTGAACACTATAAACATTTTGCTGTAAAAGCGCTTTTGGAAAAAGAGTACACTCTTCATAAGAGAGAATCTTTTACCCCGTTAGAGGGTGAAAAATTAGTGATACGAAATGGCGTTGTTGTTGAGTTTCCAAAAGGAGTTAAGGTCAGTATTAAGGATGATTTTAAAGTCGATATGGAGCATTATGATGCACTTTATTATCTTTCACATGTACTCACTCCTGCGGTGATTTGCATAGAAGTATTCGAAGATGCAGTATTTGAACTAGAACATGAGTTTACGCAAAAACAAACCTTTTTGCCTTATCGTCTTTTTTTTCAAACTGCACCCAACACCAAGGTGGAAGTATTTGAAAAATTTCAAACACAAGGAAGTGAAAAGAGTTTACTGCTTTATGGTGTAGATGCAGATGTCTCGGCAGATAGCACACTCCGCTGGATTCGTGAGCAAAATTCATCTCAAGAAGATACTGCAGTAATAGGAACACATCACTACAATGTTGCAAAACAGGGGGCACTAGAGCTAAAAACATTTGATTTTGGGAGTGGGATAGCCTTGCATCTGTATAAAATTGATTTGAGTGATTATGCATGGGCAGATGCCTCCCATTTAGTATTGGCGACAGAAGAAGCTCGTCGAGGGAATGTTGTGTTAATCAACCACAACAAGCCATATGCTAAAAGTGTGCAAGAAGCGCGAACAATTTTAAAAGACAAAGCAACTGGGATTTTTGACGGAAGAATTCGAGTTGGTCACGAGGCAAGATTCTCAAATGCAAAACAAAATTCAAAAGCTGTACTCTTAAGTGAAAATGCTTCTATGTACGCTAAACCGCAACTCGAGATTTATATAGATGAACTCGAGGCATCCCATGGTTCGACTATAGGACAGCTTGATATAGATGCTCTTTTTTATCTTCGTTCACGCGGTATTGCACTTGATGAAGCACGAAAAATGTTGGTTTTGGCTTTTGCCGATACTTTGATAGATACAATTGGAAATAAGGAAGCAGTTGATAAAATCCATGCAGATTTTGAAGCGACTTATTATAACTAGAGTAAAAAAGGATTTAAGATGACAATGGAAGAACAGGTTCAGGTATACAAAGAGGATTTAGAACTTTTGTCAGATAAAGATATGAAAATGGAGTATATTTTGGATTATGGCAAAGAAGCGGCTACGCTTGATTTAGTCTATAAAACAGACGAAAATATAATCAAAGGATGCTCTTCTCTTGCCTGGCTTCAAAAAACATATAAGGATGGTAAAGTAGTTCTAGATGCTGAAGGCGATTCGATAATCGCCAAAGGGATGCTGGTAATGTTGCTAGAGATTTTCAACAACCGAACCCCGGATGAGATTTTAGCTTTTGATCCAAAATTATTGATGCAGATGGGTGTCATGGAGCTTTTAAGTCCCGTACGACAGCAGGGAATGGAAGCCTTTTTAGGTGTTATCTATGGATATGCTAAACAATGTAAAGAGAACCAAAAATGAAGTTTGAAGCACTAAAAGAAAAAATAAAAGAAAAACTCAGAGATATCTATGACCCGGAAATTCCGGTAAATCTTTATGATTTAGGTCTGATTTATAGGATTGACTGTGCTAGAGAAAGTGGAGGTACAAGTTGTGTTGTTACAATGACACTAACCTCTGCAACTTGTCCAGTAAGTGACAGTATTTTAGAACAGGTCCGTAATATTGCCACACTTATAGAAGATGAACCAGGTCTTAGTATAACCGCCAATCTTGTTTTTGATCCGCCGTGGTCAAAAGAAAATATAAGTGATGAAGCAAAACTTCATTTAGGGATGCTTTAGTTTAAGAGAGTTTATATAAGGAAACAGAATGTCTATAAAAGTAAATATTGATGAAAAAAGTTATGATTTAAATATTAATCCGGATACTCCACTGCTTTGGGTTTTAAGAGATCATTTAAATCTGACAGGTACAAAGTTTGGCTGTGGTGTAGGAGAATGTGGGGCATGTACAGTTCTTGTAGATGGGGTTGCAACAAGAAGTTGTGTCACCCCTTTTAGTACAATAAAAGATGCAAAAATTACAACTATTGAAACAACTGAAGATAAAACAGTACAAAAACTGCAACAACATTGGGTTCAAGAAGATGTAGTTCAGTGTGGATATTGCCAATCAGGGCAAATCATGAATGCAGCTGGACTTTTAAAATCAAACGCTAAACCAAATGATAATGAAATTATAAAAGCAATGAATGGAAATATCTGCAGATGTGGAACATATAGTAAAATTAAAACTGCAATACAAGCTGCAACGGCGGAGGTGTAAGATGAATAGAAGAAATTTTTTAAAAACAACATCAGCTGTAACTTCTTCATTCGTAATAGGTTTTTATCTTCCTACAAAATTAAGAGCAAGTGACACAAAAGAAGAAGTAGCACTTCAACCAAATGCTTTTGTGGAGATAACGGCCAACAATAGTATCAACTTTATCATTGGTCAAGTTGAGATGGGTCAAGGAACATATACAACTTTAGCTATGTGTATTGCTGAGGAATTAAATGTAGATTGGAAAGAAATAAACTTCAAAGCTGCAACTGTAAACCCAGTTTACAATAGCTACTTTGGTCCACTTATGATTACAGGTGGCTCATCTTCTGTCATCGGTAAACAACTAGAAATGAGAAAGATAGGTGCAGCTGTCAATGAGATGCTTCTTTTATCTGCAGCTAAAAGATGGGGAGTAAGAGCTTTTAATCTATATACAAAAGACTCAAAAGTTATCAATAAAAAAACTAAAGAGAGTTTTACTTTTGGGGAGTTAGTTTCAGATTTGTCTTCTATGAAAATCCCTACTGAACCTAAAATAAAAGATTTAAAAGATTGTAAATTTATAGGACATCCACAACCACGCCATCCAAAAGAAGCCTGGGCAAAAGTTACCGGAAAAGCGGAGTTTGGGATAGATATAAGAGTAGATAGTATGAAATACGCCGCAGTTCTTCACCCAACTGTATTTGGAGCAAAGATTAAAAGTTTCGATGCTAGCAAGGCTTTAAAAAAAGATGGTGTAATAAAAGTAAAAGAGATACCTACTGGGGTTGCAGTTATTGCCCAGTATTGGTGGCAAGCAAAAGAGGCTTTATCAGAGATTGATGTTGTTTGGGATAAAGGTAATTTTGCAAATACCAGCGACAAAGATTTAGATGTTGAGTATACTAAAGCGATGAAAACAGCTGGAGCATCTATGAGAAAAGATGGGGATTCAAAAAAAGCATTTAAAGAAGCAGATAAGATAATAGAAGCAGAATATAACTTCCCATTTTTAGCTCATGCAGCTATGGAACCTTTAGGCTTTTTAGCTCACCATGAAAAAGACAAAGTAACTATCTGGTCTTCTGCGCAATCGCAAACTCTAGCGCAAGGAGCTGCAATTAAAGTGCTTGGTGTTAAAGCTGAAGACATCACATACAATACACCATATCTTGGTGGTTCTTTTGGTAGAAGAGGCTCGATAAATTTAGATTTTGTTTTAGAAGGTTTATTTGTAGCAAAAGATGAAGCATACCCTGTCATGACCTTATGGACAAGAGAAGATGATATTAAGATGGGTAACTATAGACCAAAATATAAAAACAAAGTAAAAGTAGCATTAGATTCAGATGGTAGAATTACAGCTTTTGATGGAAAAATTGTTTCTCAATCTATATTTAAAGGTTCAGCATTTGAAGGATTTGGATATAAAAATGGTGTAGATGCTGCACAAAAAGAGGGTCTATCAGATCACCCTTATAGTATTGAGAATCACGATTTACAAGCTTACACTATGAACTCGCCTATTCCTGTTTTATGGTGGAGATCAGTAGGTCACACACAAAGTGCGCCAACTGTTGAAGGCTTAGTCGATGAAGCGGCATTTGTTGCAGGGATTGACCCAATTAAGTATAGAGTCAATATGCTTACAGATCAAAGATTTATCAATTTACTCGAAGATGTAGCTAAAAAATCTGATTGGGAAAATAGAAAAAAAGAAAAAGGTGTAGGTTATGGTGTAGCTATCCATAAGTCATTTGGAACTATCTGTGCACAAGTAGCAAAAGTACGAGTTACAAAAGATGATTTCAAAGTCGAAAAAGTTTGGGCAAGTGTAGATTGTGGTTTTGCTTTTAATCCACAAAATGTTGAAAACCAAATAGTAGGCTCTATCAACTTTGGTATTGCTGCACTTAAATATAGTGAAATCACTATAAAAAATGGTGAAACGATGCAAAGTAACTTTTATGACTATGCTGTATCAAAAATATCAGATGCTCCAGATGTTGTAGTAAGTATTATAAACTCAGGAGAAAAGGTAGGTGGTATAGGTGAACCAGGTGTTCCTCCGATTTTAGCAGCAGTGCCAAATGCACTTTTTGATGCTACAGGAAAAAGGTATCACTCAATGCCTATAAAACTAAGCTAGTAAAATATGTTTGAAAATAAAGAGTATTTAAAATTTATACAAACTTCAAAAAAAAACAACTATGATATAGTTGGAATCAGTGTTATTCAAACACAAGGTTCCACCTATGCTAAAGCTGGAAATCTTATGCTTATAAACTCTAAATACGAGTTTATAGGTGTTTTTGGGAGTAAACATCTTCATGATCAAATTTTTGAGTATGCAAAAGCTGCCTTTGAAACTAAAAAATCATTTTACTTTGAAAATATCCCAAAAGATAAATCTTCGGGACATGGTTCAAGTAAATATTTTCTACAATCTTTTTTTTTAGAAGATGATTATGGTTTATTGGGTAAAGCTCTTAATAGTTTTAATAAAACTCTAATACGAGATATAAAAGATGACACATATGAGTTAAGTGATGAAAAAATTGGATTAAAATACGAAAACGATAAATTTTACCAAGTAATTAAACTACCTTATTCCCTGTTAGTTTTTGGCTCTGGTTCACATGTAACTTCACTCATAAGTATGGCAAACCTTATGGGGTACAAAACTACAGTTATTGATACAAATATGAACAATAACTATGTAAATGAAGCAGATGAACTAATCGAGCTAGAAAACTTTGAAAATATTCTTCATATGGATTTAAGCCAATACAACGCATCTGTAATCTTAAGCCATAATCCAAAAACAGATGACACCTACCTAAAAGCGCTACTCAACTCAAACGTTGAATATATTGGTCTTATGGGTAATAAAACAAGCATGAACAGAAAAACAGAAGAGTTCAACCTTCAAGATGAGAAAAGATTTTTTGCTCCAGTTGGATTTGATATTGGAGGAAATACACATCAATCAATAGCACTCTCAGTTTGTGCACAGATAGAAGCAAGGAAAAATGGAAAAATTTAATAATTTAGCAGTTTTAATCTTAGCAGCAGGAACTTCAAGTCGATTAGGAGAACCTAAACAGCTTTTAAAAATACAAAACAAAACATTTATTCAGATAGCAGTAGACAAAGCATTAGAGTTAAGCTCTAATGTTAGTGTTGTATTGGGATATAAACATGAAGATTTAGAAAAAACAATAAGACATTCTTCTATCAATATTATCAAAAATCTAAACTATTTTGAAGGAATGGGAAGTTCCATTGCTTTTGGAATTTCTAAAATAAAGAATGCAGAAAAAGTCT
>JBLIEY010000051.1:0-17265 GCA_047633475.1 Sulfurimonas sp. | reverse complement strand
ATTCAATATAAAGACTTTGCTTTGCACTTAAGCAAAAAAGATTATATAAAAGCGAACGAAGATATATCAAAGATGAGTAAAGTAACTTCACAGCTGTTAGCTGCATCACTAATAAAAGAAAACCTTAACTCTAAGACAAGACAAAAAATGATAGATATAGCTTCTCTATATGGTTATAAAAAAAGTGTTGTATTTTGGTTAAAAGAAACTCGAGACAAAATAAATGATGATAGAGAGGCTAAACTTTTATCTAAAAAAATATTAATTTTAGAATCAAAATAGCTAAAAATATTAACAAGTTTTTATCTCTTTTTAGATAATATATCTAATTAATTATACTTTTATCAAATAATTATTTTATAAAACAAGTTACAAAAAACAAGGAACAAATATGAAAAAATGCAACTCACTCGAAGAAGTAAGAACAGAAATAGATGAACTAGATATACAGTTAGTAGAATTAATCTCTCAAAGAAGCCGTTATGTCCGTCAAGCAGCTTCGTTTAAAGAAAGTATTGAAGAAGTAAAAGCTAATGATCGTATTGAATTTGTAATGCAAAAAGTCCGCAAAAAAGCAATTGAGCTTAATATTGCTCCAAATATGATATCTGAGCTTTTTAAAATTATGATTGATAATATGATTGAAGCTGAGATATCAGAATTCAGAAATACTCAAACATTTTAAGATAACTATGAAATACCTTTTAATATTAACATTATTTATTTTTAATCTAAATGCTTCTGAAGCTTTTATATCTCCAAATGAATTAAAAAACTCTTTAGAAAATGAGAACTTAATTATCATTGATGTAGCCGTGTTAAGTACTTATAAAACATCGCATATAAAAGGCGCTATCAATTGTAATGTGTCAAATTTTATAAATCCAGAAAGTTTATACTCTCAAATGAATCCAATAGAAATAATTCAAAACGAGCTAAAAGAACTTGGTATAAACAAAAACTCAAAGGTCGTTATATATTCACACAACACCAAAAAAGGTGTTTTAAACTCTAGCTATTTAGCATTTATTCTTATATATAGTGGTTTTGAGAATTTAAGTATTTTAGATGGTGGCTATATGTCATGGTTATTTGAGAATGAACTTCTAACATCCTCAGATTCTTCATATGCATCTAGTGAAGGAAATTTTACTATAAATATAAATCAAAATATTGTAGTGTCTAGTGATATTGTGCTAAATACTCTAACTTCAACTATTAAACTAGATGCAAGGTCACCTCAGATGTATTATGGAACTCAGCGCTCTGAGAATGTTGCTTCCGTTGGTCATATCAAATATGCAAAGAGTAGTTACTACGCAGATAAATTTCTTAGAGATGGTATTTTAAGAGACCAAGAAGAACTAAATGAGATTTTTATTGACGGGCATGAACTAAAAAGTACAGATGAAATCATAGTTTATAGTGATAATGTATTTTCTGCAAGTATGGAGTTTTATATTTTATATAAACACATGGGATTTAACAATGCGAAGATATATGAAGCTTCTCTTTTAGAGTGGGGAAATGCTTTGGATTTACCTATGACTAGGTTTAAGTGGGAGTAAAAGAAGAGCTTTAAGCTCTTCTTTTATTTGTAACGATAAGTGATTCTACCCTTATCTAATGAGTATGGAGTTAATTCCAATTTTACTTTGTCACCTGGAAGTATTTTAATATAGTGCATACGCATTTTTCCTGCGATATGACATAAAATAATATGTCCATTTTCTAATTCAACACGAAAAGTTGCATTTGGTAATGCTTCAATAATCTTGCCGTCAACTTCTATAACATCAGCTTTAGCCATTTATAAGTCCTTTTTGTAACTCTTAAGCAAGAGATAATATTTCAGCTTTACCGTTGATAACTGCAACCGTATGCTCATAGTGTGAACCGCGTAATTTATCGGCACTAACAACATCCCACTTATTTTCTAAAATAATTGGTTTAGACTCTTTTTGACAAATCATTGGCTCAAGACAAAAAACCATTCCGTTCTTTATTTTTGGACCTGATTTAGCGTTGTGACCATTTAAATAGTTAGGTATTTCTGGTTCTTCATGAGGTTTTCTACCTATACCATGTCCACAAAAGTCTCTCAGTGGAACAAAGCCAGCATCTAAAATGAAGTTCTCTATCTTAGAAGATAGTTCTTTAAATCTCATGCCTTCTTTAATCTCACTGATTGCATAATATAATGAATCTTTAGCACAGGCAATTAATGCCTCATCAGCAGAAGTAATATTTCCAACTCCTACGCTAATAGCTGCATCACCAAACCAACCATCTAATTCAGTACCGATATCATAACCTATTACATCACCCTCTTGGAGTTTATAATCTGTTGGTATACCATGAATAATAACTTGATTGAGTGAAGTGCATACTGCATTTGGGAAGCCGTAAAGACCTTTAAAAGATGGTCTAGCGCCATGAGATCGGATATAATCCTCTGCCATTGCATCCATTTCTTTTAAAGACATCCCTACTTTTGTATTTTTAGCAAGAAGCTCTAGCGCACCACCAACAATTTTGTTAGCAGCACGTAGTTTCTCAATTTCTTGAGGTTTTTTAAGCGTAATAGCCATTATTTATAGACCAACAGCACTTAGCGTCTCATATTTACTCATGTAAACCTGAGCCTCAATTTTTCTCATAGTGTCTAGTGCAACTTGAACAACGATTAAAACCGCTGTACCACCAAAGAAGAAAGGTACACCCATCCCCTTGATAATCATAAATGGTAAAGTTGCAACAAGACCAAGGTAAAGAGCACCAGTAAAAGTCAATCTACTTGCAGTTTCATTTAAGAACTCCTTAGTAGCATTACCAGTACGAATACCTGGAATAAATCCACCTTGTCTTTTTAAATTATCTGCAATATCTTTTGCATTAAATGTAATCGAAGCATAAAAGAATGCAAAGAAAACAACAAAAGAAAATGTTAAAAAGTTAAAAAAGTAACTACTAGGATTCAAATAATCAGCAATCAGCTGAATAGTAGGGTTAGTACTACTAGACATTACAGTCATAGGAAACATTAATATCGCAGATGCAAAGATAACTGGAATAACACCAGCTAAGTTAACTTTGATAGGAATGTAATTCATAACTCTTTTGTTTTGATTTTGCATCATAACTTTTTTGGCGTATGTAACTGGTACACGACGCTCACCAAGTTCAACGTAAATAATAACCGCTACAGTACCAAATATAAGAGCAAGAATTGCAATTACAGTTAAGAAACTCATAGCACCAGTATTTACCATCGTAATTGTTTGACCAATAGCACCTGGAATAGCTGAAACAATACCAGCAAAGATAATAAGTGATATACCATTACCAATACCGCTTTGTGTAATTTGCTCACCAATCCACATTAGTAACATAGTTCCCGCTAGCATTGAAACAGCAGAAAGGATTATAAATGTATTATGATCAGCTAAAATAGCACTATTACCAGTAGGACCAGTTAAACTTTGAAGTCCAACACTAATACCAATTGCTTGAATCATTGTAATTGCAATAGTCGCATAACGAATAATTTGCATATACTTAACCATTCCATCACGTTCTTTTTTCATTTGACCAAGAGGAGCGAAAGTAGCAGCTAGGAGTTCCATGATGATTGAAGCGGTAATGTAAGGCATAATACCAAGAGCTATAATAGACATTCTTTGAACAGCATTTCCACTAAACATATTAAATAAACCTAATGCGTCAGCTTGGTGTGAATCGAAAAATGAGGCTATAACAGCAGTATCTACACCAGGTACTGGCACGTAAGCCAGTAGACGGTAGATGAATAAAAACCCGATAGTAATAAGTATCTTATTGACTAGATTTTTATTCACGACTATTTACCTGTTGTAGTAACGTTGTCGTCTTTAATTTTTGATGCTAAAGCTTTAGCAGAAGCACCAACTAATTTAATTTTAGTAACAGAAGCACTAATTTTATGAACACCACGGATAGAATCCATAGTAATTTCAGCTAACTCAGCAACTGCTTTTATTCTCTCAACGTTAATAACGTAAGGTTTTACGTTATGAGAAAAGAATCCAACTTTAGGAAGACGTTTTGCAAGTTGCATTTGTCCACCCTCAAAGTTTCTTTTTCTTTTGTAACCTGAACGAGATTTCTGACCTTTTTGACCACGTGCTGCAGTCTTACCAGTTCCAGAACCTTGTCCACGACCAACTCTTTTACGGTTGCACGAAGAACCTTCTGCTGGTGATAAATTTTCAATACCCATTCTCTATCCTTTTATACGAGTAAGTGCTTCAACTGTAGCGCGAACAAGTGTTCCTGGATTGTTTGAGCCAATTGACTTTGTAAGTATATCTTGAATACCTGCAAGTTCAAGAACAGGACGAGCTGCTCCACCTGCAATAACACCTGTACCTTCAGATGCCGGCTTTAAAAGAATACGACTTGCATTGTATTTGTGCTCAATATCATGTGCTATTGTTGTGCCTTTAATACTAACAGTAGTTAGGTTTTTAAAAGCATTATCAACAGCTTTACGGATAGCGTCTGGAACTTCCTTCGCTTTACCCATACCATAACCTACTGTACCATTTTTGTTACCAACTACGATAAGTGCAGTAAAACGAAATCTTCTACCACCCTTAACAACTTTAGTAACACGACCAATGTTTACAATTGATTCTTCAAAATCTTCTCTATTGATTTCCATATCAGCCCCTAAAACTTAATTTCGTTAGCACGAAGTGCGTCACCAAATGCAGCAATAACGCCGTGATATTGGTAACCATTACGATCAAATACAACTTCAGAAATGTTAGCTTTTTTAAGTGTAGCAGCAAATGCTTCACCTAGTGCAGCAGCACCTTCTTTGTTTGATTTATGACCCGTTGACTTTGAGTTAAGTGCCGCTAGAGTTGTTGCAGATGCATCATCAATAGCTTGTACACTTAAATAACGATTTGAACGAAATACAGAAACACGAGGAAGTGAAGCACAACCAGATATTTTTGCACGAATACGACGCTTACGCTTTAAACGATTAGCAATTTTCGATTTTAATACTTTAGCATTCATTTATACTCCTCCTTTATTTCTTGGCAGTTTTACCGGCTTTACGCACGATATGTTCTTCCATGTATTTAACACCTTTACCTTTGTAAGGCTCTGGTGGACGGAATGATCTAATCTCAGCAGCTGCTTGACCAAGCTTTTGCTTGTCATGACTTTTAAGAGTAATTACATTCTTTTCAACTAAAGCTTCCATACCATCTGGTAAATCATAATTAATATCATGAGAGTGACCAAGTTGTAAGTTAAGAACTCTGCCTTTAACAGCAGCACGGTAACCAACACCATTGATTTCAAGTTGTTTAGAATAACCAGTAGTTAAACCAACAACGATATTTTGAGCTAACGCTCTATATGTTCCCCAGAATGCTCTGTGAACTTTTTCTTCTGATTTTGTAGCAAAAGTTAAAATATTTCCTTCTACAGAGAAGTCAACATTTCCTTTTGTATCTAAATCAACACTAGTTTTGCCTTTAGCAAAAGTTATAACATCTCCATTTGTACTAACATTAATGTCAGCTGCAAATTCTACCGGTTTTTTACCAATTCTTGACATGCTATCTCCCTACCAAACTGTACACATAACTTCACCACCAATGCCAAGCTCAAAAGCTTTGTCATTTGGTAGAACGCCATGTGATGTACTAACAATAATAGTTCCGTAACCATTTTTGAAACGCTTGATGTCTTGTTTACATTTGTAAACACGTCTACCAGGCTTAGAAACTCTTTTAAGTTCATTAATTACTGTTTTGCCATCTTCGTTATACTTAAGTACAACTTTGATAGTTTTCTTAACGCCATCTTCAACAACGTTACAGCTTTCAATATAACCTTTTTCTACTAAGATATTTGCTACAGCTTCAACACTCTTAGAGTGAACTAAAGTAGTAACGGGTAATCTTCTCATACCTGCATTACGAACACGTGTTAAAGCATCTGATACTAGATCATTTATTGCCATTATTTTTCCTTATGTGTAGTTATTTTATAATTACTTATAAAACAACTGCTAATGAATAGAAGTTTCCTCTTGGATTACCAAGAAGACTTTCTAACACCTGGGATTAATCCCTCGTTTGCCATTTTTCTAAAACATATACGACAGATACCAAAGTCACGAAGAACTGAGTGTGGACGACCACAAATCTGACATCTTGTATAACCACGAACTTTGAACTTAGGTTCTCTTTTCGCTTTAGCGATCATAGACTTCTTAGCCATTAGTACTCCCTTTAGTAAAAGGCATACCCATTTTCTCTAAAAGAGCAAAGCCTGCCTTATCTGAATCAGCAGTTGTAACAACTGTGATATTCATACCATGAATTTGCATGATTGAATCATAACCAATTTCTGGGAAAATTAGTTGCTCTTGAAGACCGAAGTTATAATTACCACGACCATCAAAACCATTTCTTGGAACACCACGGAAATCTTTCACACGTGGAAGTGCAATAGATACTAGACGATCTAAGAAGTTATACATATTTTCACCACGAAGTGTTACACGGATACCAACTGGCATACCTTCACGAACTTTAAAACCAGCAACTGATTTCTTAGCGATTACTGTACTTGCTTTTTGACCAGCAATTTTAGTAATTGTGTCTTCGATGTTTTGAATAAGCTTATTATCTTTCATTGCGAAACCAGCACCAACAGAGATAACAATTTTATCTACTTTTGGTATTTGCATTGCATTAGCAATACCTAAATCAGTTTGCAATTCAGATTTTAAACCTAAATATTTTTCTTTTAAACGAGCCATCTATTATGCCTCCACTTTACGAACATTTGAAGCATCTATAGGCATCTCTTTATTGATATGTCCGCCTTTAGTATTTTCTTCTGTTGGTTTGATAGCTTTCTTAGCTACTTTACAACCCTCAACTATTACCTTGTTTTTCTTAGGTAATACTTCAAGTACTGTAGCTTTAGTTCCGCGATCATCTCCAGCGATAATTTCTACAGTATCGCCTTTTTTGAAATTAAACTTTGCCATTAAACAACCTCCGGCGCAAGAGATACTATTTTCATAAATCCAGCGTAACGTACTTCACGACCAACAGGTCCAAAAATACGAGTACCAATAGGCTCTCTTTTGTCATCAAGTATAACTGCTGCATTGTCGTCAAAACGGATAAGAGAACCATTTTCACGTTGGACCTCTTTAGCAGTTCTAACGATAACAGCTTTTACAACTTTACCTTTTTTAACTTTAGCAGTTGGTGCCGCTTTCTTAACAGAAGCAACGATAACGTCACCTATTGAAGCATAACGACGCTTAGAACCACCAAGTACCTTAATACACATAATCTCTTTTGCACCTGTATTATCAGCTACATTTAGACGAGTAAAACCTTGGATCATTATTTAGCTCCTGATACTACTGTTTTAAGTCTAAAAGATTTAGTCTTAGAAAGTGGGCGACACTCGATTGCAATAATCTCATCACCAACTTTTACTTCACTACGCTCATCATGTACTAAGTACTTTTTGAAACGTTTTACAACTTTGTGGTAACGAGGATGCATTACACGACGTTCTACAACGATAGATACCGTTTTTTCGCCTGCAATTGTAACTACTTTACCTTGAATTTCACGCTTATGTGTCATTATCAAGCCCCTAGTTTGCCACTGCAGTAATTGCAGTGTTGATTTTAGCAATATCTTTTTTAGCAATACGAAGTTCACTTGTATTATTTAATTGCATCATCTTTTGTTTTATCTTTAAAGTAAACAGTTCTGTTTTCTTTTCTTTTAGCATAGCATTAAGCTCTGCTGAATTTTTATCTGCTAAATCAGAATATTTCATTGCTCATCTCCGCAGTAATTATTTTAGTTTTGAATGGTAATTTGTGCATTGCAAGAGTTAGCGCTTCACGAGCTATATCATGCGGAACACCAGCCATTTCAAAAATGATACGACCTGGTTTAATATTCATTACCCATTGGTCAACTGCACCTTTACCTTTACCCATACGAGTTTCAAGAGGCTTAGCAGTTAACGGTTTAGCAGGGAATACACGAATCCATATCTTACCATTTCTTTTTATGTGACGAGTAGCTGAAATACGAGCTGCTTCAATCTGACGTGAGTTAATACGACCTGCTTCAACCGCTTTAAAAGCGATATCACCAAATGCTAATGTATAACCTGAACGAGCGTAACCACGGTTACGACCTTTCATTACTTTACGGTATTTTGTTCTTTTTGGCATTAACATGATTAATCAGCCTTTCTCGGAGCACGCTTTCTAGGACGCTCTTTTTTCTCTTCTGCAACTTCTGCAGGGATACCTTTAGTAAGTACCTCACCTTTGAATATCCAAACTTTCACACCGATAATTCCGTATGTAGTTTGAGCTTCAGCAAAACCATAATCGATTCTTGCACGAAGTGTATGTAAAGGAACACGTCCCTCTAAATACCACTCAGTACGAGCCATTTCAGCTCCACCAAGACGACCTGCAACTGCAATTTTGATACCTTTAGCGCCTGAACGTTGTGCACCTTGCATAACTTTCTTCATAGCACGTCTAAAAGCAACACGACGCTCAAGTTGAGTAGCTACGTTTTCAGCAACAAGTTGTGCTGAAGTTTGAGCTTTTTTCTCTTCTTTGATATTAACAGCTACTGTTTTACCAATAAGCTTTTGTAGAGAAGTTTTAAGTTTCTCTATGTCCGCACCTTTTTTACCAATAATGATACCAGGGCGAGCAGCAACGATAGTTACACGAAGTCTTTTAATTGTTCTTTCTATAATGATGTTAGCAACACCAGCATAGTAAAGCTCTTTCTTCAAGAATGTACGAATCTTGTGATCTTCGCCTAAAGCTGCTGGTGCAGTTTTAAAATTAGGGAACCATCGGCTCTCCCAGTTACGATTGATACCAAGACGTAAACCAATAGGATTAACTTTTTGACCCATATTATTTACCCTCCACTTCTACTAAGATATGTGCTGTTGGTTTTCTAATACCTGAAGCCATACCACGAGCACGTGGACGGAAACGTTTAAGTACAGGACCATTGTCAACACGACATGATTTAACAATACAATCTTCAGCTTCCATACCACTATTAGCAACTGCAGATGCAAGTACTTTAGAGATAATTTTAGCTGCCTTGTTTGGAGTGAATTCTAAAGATGCTAATGCTAGTTCTGCATTCATACCTTGGATTTCTCTCGCAACAAGACGAGATTTGATTGGCGATACACGGATAAATTTTAATAATGCTCTAGCCATGACTACACCTTCTTCTGAACTGAGCCCTTATGGCCCTTGAATGTACGAGTTGGTGCGAATTCACCAAGTTTATAACCAATATGGTTCTCTGAAATATGAACAGGAACAAATTGACGTCCGTTGTGTACATTTAATGTAAAACCAACCATTGCAGGAATGACCATAGATCTTCTTGACCAAGTTTTTATAGGTTTTTTGTTGCCTTCAGCTTTAGCTGTTTCAACTTTTTTCATCAAATGGTCATCAACAAATGGACCTTTTTTTACTGAACGAGCCATTAGCCTACCCTTTTTGCATTTGGTTTACGGCGAGTAATAATAAGTTTATCACTAGCTTTCTTACGACGAGTTTTAGCACCCTTAGTTGGTTTACCCCATGGAGTAACTGGATGACGACCTGAGTTCGTTTTACCTTCACCACCACCATGCGGGTGATCAATTGGATTCATTGCTGAACCACGAGTTTGAGGACGAATACCTAAGTGACGTTGACGACCAGCTTTAGCGATAACAATGTTACCAAACTCTTCGTTACCTACTGAACCGATAGTAGCTAGACATTCGCCTAATACTAAACGCATTTCAGATGAAGGCATACGTAATGAAACATACTTACCATCACGACCCATAATCTGAGCAGAAGTTCCAGCAGCACGACACATTTGTCCGCCCTTACCAGTTTTAAGCTCGATATTATGAATTAATGTACCAATTGGAATATTCTTCAGTTTCATTGTGTTACCAGGCTTAATATCTAAACCAGATTCAGCAGAAGAAACAGTATCACCAACAACTAATCCTTTTGGTTGAAGAATATATTTCTTCTCACCATCAGCATAATTGATAAGTGCAATACGACAGTTACGGTATGGATCATACTCGATTGCTGCTACATTACCAGGAATGTCAAATTTGTTTCTTTTGAAATCAACAATACGGTAAAGTTTTTTAGCACCAGCTTGACGGTGACGAGATGTAATACGACCATTGTTGTTACGACCAGCACTTTGTGGTAGTTTTACAAGTAATGAACGAACACTAGCTTTTGCCGTAATATCTGAACTGTCAACATTTGTGTAAAAACGACGAGACGGAGTTATCGGTCTATAAGTTTTAATTGCCATGTTATACCGCCAAACTTTCTATTTGTGCACCTTCTGGTAACTTAACATAAAACTTTTTAAAGTCATTTTGTTTACCAGCAATACCACGGAAACGTTTAACTTTTCCGCTTTGATTTAGTGAGTTAATTTTTGTTGGAATAATTCCAAAATACTCACGAAACACCTCTTTAAGACCCATTTTAGTCATACGTGTAGAAGTTTGAACAACAATAACGTTGTCTTCTTGCATACCTAATGTCTTCTCTGTGTATAGTATAGATTTAATATCTGTAATATCTGCCATTATTTAGCCTCACCTACAAGATTTTCCCATACCGCTTTCTCGATCACAATAGAACGATAATTCGCAGCTAAATAAGCATTTAATTCATTTGATTCAACTACATAAGTACTTGAAAGATTCTCAAACGCTAAATAAGTTTTTTCATCTAAAAGAGATTTTACAAAAAGTACATCTCTTTGGTTTAGTGCTTTAAACATTGCGTTTGCATCTTTAGTCTTACCAGATGCTATTTCAATATTGTCAACGATGAAAAGACTACCGTTTTGTGCATGCTCGTTAAGAGCAAAATTAAGAGCAAGTTTCTTTTGCTTCTTGTTAACTTTAAGGTCATAATTACGATTGTTCTTAGAACCAAATGCTTTACCACCACCCACAAAGATAGGAGAACGACGTGAACCAGCACGAGCGCGACCGCCACCTTTTTGAGCCCATGGTTTCTTACCACCACCTCTAACTTCACTTCTACCTTTTGTAGTAGCGTTGTTTGCACGTTGTGCAGCTTGAGCTGACTTAACATACAAGTATAAGTTATGAGGGTTAATACCAGAAAAACTTTCTGGTAATGCTAACTCAGATGCTTTTTCCATTTTATTATTTAAAACGATTGCGCTCATTATTTAGCTACCTTTACACGACCTAGAGCACCGTTTGGACCAGAAACTGAACCAGACACCGCAATGATGTTATTTTCAGCGTCGAAAGAAACGATCTCATTCTTAACACTGTTTTGTGTATTTCCGTAATGTCCTGGCATTTTCTTACCTTTCATTACACGACCTGGCCACTCTGCATTACCGATAGAACCTGTTCTACGACCCATTCTATGACCGTGAGATGCAGGACCACCACCGAAATTCCAACGTTTCATTGCTCCAGCAAAACCGCGACCCTTAGTAGAGAAAGTAGATCTTAAAACTTTAGCTTCTGCTAAAGGAGTTAAATCTAAATCACCTGCTTCAGTATTTGCAACTTCCATAGTTGCAAGACGGTTGTACTCAGCTGAAAGGCTATATTTCTTTTGCTGACCTTCAATTGACTTATTCATTTTTTTACCACTATTGTAAGCTACAATTGCAGTACCTTCATTAACTTCACATACCTTAGTATCTAATACTCTTAATAGAGTAACAGCTTGACTTGGCACTGTGATTGTTCGGCTCATACCGATTTTTTCAACAATATATTCCACGACCTACTCCTACTTATCCATAGAGCGAACTTCAACGTCCACTTCCGGTGCAAGATCAAGCTTCATTAGAGAATCTACAGTTTCTGGCGTAGCAGAAACAATGTCTATAACTCTAGCGTGCATACGAATTTCAAATTGCTCACGAGCTTTTTTATTAACGTGAACTGATTTTAATACTGTATATTTACGAATCTTTGTTGGTAAAGGTATAGGACCACGAATTGCAGCACCTGTACGCTTAACAGCCTCAACGATTGATGCTACTGATCTATCTAATACACGATGATCATAAGCTTTCAATTTTAAACGAATTTTTTCCATTTTTTTCCTTCTAAAGAACTCGTTAGATCTTATCTAACTATTTGCCTACTAATTTAAGGTTGCGGAATTGTACCCAAATGAACTCTCATATTCAAGCTTTTAGGGACTAAAAAACGAATTTACTTAAAATTTATTTCCTTTAAGCAAGGAAATGATAAAATTACTTTATGGAAAATTTACTACAAGAACTATATAAAACTGATATTCATCTAGAAAAAATTCACTTTAGAAAAATATCTTTAGAAAATTTAAGTTATCAAATCAATGGGATTTCTCAAAGCGGAAAGTCTAATTTAGTTAAACATTATCTACTTGGACTCAAAAAAAATAGTTATCTATATATAGATTGTAATGATACTAGATTAGAAGTAGATAAACTAAATGAAACTTTAACAAGATTTTGTAATGCAAACAAGATAGATACATTAGTTTTAAATCACTATAAAGCAAATATAAAAATACCAAATGTAACTCAACTTATTATTTGTAGTGAAACTCATTTTGATATTGACTATTTAACTACAATTGAACTATATCCACTCTAAACCACTTCTTCCAGATTGGTGGTTTTGTATCTATGCAAAAAGTTCATGCAGATGAAAGAAATTTATATATTCAAAAAACACTCAAGTATACTCTAGAACCCATGGAGTTTGACATACTTGTTCTTTGTGCAAAAATGATGGCTCAAAAAGTTTCTCCATATTCTATATATGAAAGACTAAAACAAAGCACAAAAATATCAAAAGACAAACTATATAAATCATATGAAAGTTTATGCTCTAAAAAATATATACATCAACTAGAAAAAAACAATCATCCAAAAGCTACAAAAAAAATATACTTATGTGATATTTCTTTAAAATCTGCTTTAAGCCTTGATAAACATTTTGGAAAATTGTTTGAAAATATGGTTTTTTTAGAACTTTTAAAATCTGGAGAAGAATGCTTTTATGATGATGATATTGATTTTTACATTCCATCAAGAGATGAAGTTATACTCTGTAAACCATTCGCAGATGAGAGAACTTTGTTTAAAAAAATGGGAGCTATTGAAGCTTTTATCTTTGGATATGGAATAAAAAAAGTCACAGCAATTACAATGAATAGAGAAGGGAGTGTAAGTCATCCATTTTCAAAGGTTGAGATGCTACCATTTGATATATGGGCATTAGGAGATTAAAGTATATTTATTTATACTTTATCCAAACGGCTTCACTTTGGGTACCCCAAAATCATAGATTTTGACCCTTAAGTTGCAGGGGTTTGAAGAAAATATAATAAATTATTTAGAGGGAATATTAATGAGATTATGTGGAATTGATGAAGCGGGTCGTGGACCTATTGCTGGTGATATGGTAATGGCTGGATGTATTTTAAATTCAAAAATAGATGGTTTAAATGATTCTAAAAAACTCACAGAGAAAAAGAGAGAAGCTCTTTATGAATTAATAATTAAAGATTCAGAGTTTCACATAGTGAAGTTTTCGGCTCAGACAATAGATGCTGATGGTATATCTATTTGTTTAAAGCGTGGACTTGAAGAGATTATAAAAAACTTGCGATGTGAAGAGTATCTTTTTGATGGAAATTCTAACTATGGAGTTTCTGGTCTTCCTACTATGATAAAAGCGGATGGAAAAGTTTCAGAAGTTAGTGCTGCATCTATACTTGCAAAAGTCACGCACGATAGAGATATATTAATAGAATCTAAGAAATATCCTGAGTATCATTTTGAAAAGCACAAAGGTTATGGGACAGCCTTGCATGTTGAAATGATTAAAAAGTATGGATACTGTGAAATACACAGACGAAGTTATAAATTAAAAGCTCTAGAGGCAACTCTTTTTTAGCCAAATTACAACGCCGTCCTTGCGAGGTACAAAGCAATCTAGACTGCCGCGCTATCGCTCGCAGTGACGGATGAACTATTCAAATAGCACTATTTATTTCCAGCAGTTGCTCTTAAAGCTAGTATTGCCATATTTTGCATATGAATTGCTATGTCTTTTTGCGCTTCTACTGCTTTTTTTAACTCTTCTAAGAAGTACTCTTTAGTTTTAGAATCTGCCATATTAAATACATAAAGCACCCACTCAGTATTTAATTTGATATCCTCTTCTTCTTTTGTTACTTCAAAGATTCTGTATAAATTAATATTTGTATTTTGTAAAAGATTTAGCGCTTCTTTGTAAAATGATGGAACATTATAATTTACAAGTGACTTTAAGTCATTAAAAGGGATTGATGCTTGTATATCAAACAAACCATCTTTACCTATTATAAGTGCATTTCCAACAACGAGTTGATCACCTATGAAGAAAGGCTCTTTATTCTCAGAAACTGCATTTGCATCACTATGAATTGTATGCTTATCTATAGTAGTAAGTTCATCTGTTAAAATAGAATTAAAAAAAGTGAAAACGGTATTTACCTGCATCTCAATGTCAATCTCTTTTACTTCTTTTGTCAGTGGGTTAATTGAGTAAGCTTTCATCTACAAATTTTCCAACAAAATAACATTTACAAAGGTCCCAACTTCTAGATCACTATCATCTTCTGCAGTAACCACTAAGGCACTACTATTAAGAAGATTTGTAAGTATCGCAGAACTTCCTGGTTTTTTATCTTTGAAGTTTACAAAGTATTCACCATCGATTACTTCAACATTACATGCTGTAAATTCTGTTAGAGTGCTTTTCTTTATAAACTTCTCATTTAGTTTTGCTTCTACTGTTTTATATGCTTCTTTTTTACCAAGCATCTTTGCTACTAAAGGAAGAGCATAGAGTATAGAAACTACAGTTGAAGAGTATGCAAATCCAGGTAAAGCTACAATAAACTTACTACCTCTTTGTGCAACCATAATATGCTTACCAGGTTTAATAGCAACACCTTTAAAAATCACCTCAGCACCAAGACGAGGAACGATGTCTTTTACAAAATCATAATCTCCAACAGCTACACCACCAGTACTAATAATAATATCTGCAGATGCAAGAGCATTTTCAAAAGTTTGCATAATAGAGTCTCTATCATCAAGAGTAGTTCCTAGTTGGATAGGAGATGCTCCAGCTTGTTCAAACAAAGCACAAAGAGTGTAGTTGTTTGAACTTCTAATCTGTGCAGGATTATCACTCTGCTCACCAAGGTCTAAGATTTCACTACCTGTAGAGATAACAGCAACTCTAGGCCTTATTGCAACTTTTACAATTACACAGTTGAGTCCAGCCATTACCCCAATCTCAGCAAAAGTTATCTTTGTACCTTTTTTTATTAGCACTTCACCAGCTCTATAGCCTTCGCCAATTGGGCGAACAGAAGAACCAAAAGAAACTTTTTTGTCTATATAAATTTTATCACTATTCTCACTTACACTAACATTTTCTATTTGAATAAGAGTATCTGCTCCTTTTGGCATCATTGAACCTGTAAAAGTTTTAATACACTCTCCATCTTCTAAGATTCTCTGCTCATTATTTCCGGCAGGATTATCTCCAAGAACAGTTATGCTTTCACTGTCTAAATCAGCATATTTTATAGCATAGCCATCCATAGATGCAGTAGGAAACTGAGGGTCGTTGTACTCGGCTATAATATCTTCGGCTAGGATTCTTCCCAAAGATAAACTTAAAGGTAAGTTCTCAACTCTTACATTTCCTACATCTAGTAGGTCCAACATATTTTGGCTTGTTTCATATGATAATAATTTCATGATAATATACCGCTACCTTTTATAGCTGTTGATCTATCTTTTGCATAAATGCGTTTTCCGTCTCTAAGGTCATACTTCCAAATAGGAGCAGATGCTTTAAAGTCTTCTACAAACTCATCTATAAATTCTAATGCAACGCGTCTTTTTGGAGAAAAAACTGCAGCTATATAAGATGATTCATGAAGCATTACATCTCCACGAGAGTGTGCCATTTTTATGATTGCACCTTTTGCAGTTGCCTTATCTTGCCATTCATTAAACCACTTTTCTAAAATAGGTTCATAAATATCAAAGCTAAGTCCATCTATGCTGTCTTCAGCCCTTACAGTTCCAACAAACGGTAGATAAGCCCCATAGTTGCTCTCAGCTTCTTGTTCATACCAATCTTTTAAAATTGTTGGTACATCTAAAGCACCATTATAAATAGATAGCATCTATCAACCTCCACAAACAGGAGGAAGAAGTGCAACTTTATCACCATCTTTTAAAACGAAATCTCTACTACTTACAAGTGTGTCATTAACTGCAACTGCTGAGTTTTCTAACCACTCTTGCATCTGTGCATCACCTTGGAGTATTGTCGCTAATTCATTTAAATTTGTAATCTCTAACTCTAGTGGCTCTTTTTGTATAGGCCCTAAAAATTCTACTTTTACCATTATTGCATCTCCAAAACTATTATTTATTTGGCCGATTATATCAAAGATAAGTTAAGTGATGTATAATTTCAAACAATTAATTATGGAGTTAGATATGGTTTTTGGGAAAATTGAATATTTAAACCTACTACCTTTTCATGTTTTTATGAAACGCTTTACAAAAAGTTCTCAGCAAAGTATGAGTATGCACTATAAACGTGGTGTCCCTGCAAAAATCAATGAAAAATTTATATCTCGTAAAGTAGACGCTGCTATTATTTCTAGCGTTCGTGCAAAGAAGTATAAACATGTAAACATAGGAATCATTGCTAAAAAAGAAGTCCTAAGCGTTATTGTTGTTCCTAGTGTAGAAAATGAAGCAGATGTAGAATCAGCTAGTTCTAATGTGCTGGCTAAAATTTTAGGGATTGAAGGTAAAGTACTTATAGGAGATAAAGCTCTTAAATACTATTTAGAAGGAAAGCCACATATTGACCTAGCATCTATATGGAAAGAAAAATACAACCTCCCATTTGTTTTTGCTGTACTTTGTTATCATAAAGACCAAAAATTATATAAAAATATAGAAAAACAATTTTTAAAGCAAAAAGTAAAAATTCCACAATATATTTTAAAAGAAGCTTCTCAAAGAACAGAAATTTCTGAAAAAGACATTCTTAATT
>JBLIEY010000050.1:0-17419 GCA_047633475.1 Sulfurimonas sp. | reverse complement strand
TCCATGGTTAAATCTTTTAGTTTTGAACTTTTCTTTTCATAATGTTCATCATGATCAACAGATGCAACCTTGGTATCGCTTAGCAAAATTACATAAAAAGATATATGGTGAAGATGACACTCAAGTATTAGAATTTTCTAATTTACTAAAGAGTTACCATCGCTATCGTGTTCAAAGAGTTATAAACTCTGATTATACGAATACGGATGTACATAAAGGTAATGGTTTCATCGGTGTTGATGGCGTATCATTTTTAACGGCACATTAGGAGATAATATGACGCAGGTAAGAAAGTTTTGGCCCATTTTAACTGGTACGCATCGTTATGAGAAAACACTCTCTACTCGTGGTCACGGAGCGGGTATTATTATTGACGCACCCATCTTAGCTTATCTTATTGAGACAGCTAATGGACGTATCCTTTATGATGTGGGATGTGACTATAACAAGATAGCTGATGAAGCAAAACGTAAAAAGTATTATGAACATGAAGGTTTTGCTTTTGGTCCACCAAAGATGAGTGAAGAACAACGACTTCCTAACCGTTTGGCAGAGCTTGGTTTACAAAAAGAGGATGTTGATATTGTCTTTTGTGGACACCTTCACTTTGACCACGCTGGAGGATTGTGTGAAATGTGTCACGCTGAAGTACATGTACATAAAAAAGAGTTAGAAGCGGCCAAAGCATTATCCGATGAAGCATACTTCGCTGAAGACTTTGAAGGTCCAGTAAATTGGCGTGTGTTTGATAAAGAGTATGACCTTATAGAAGGGGTAAGAGCTATTGAAACACCAGGACATACAGCCGGTCATATGTCTATGCTTATTGAATTACCAAAAGGAAAACCTATTTTACTTGCTGGAGATGCGGCAGACCTTAGTGAGAACCTTGAAAAAGAGATAGCTCCTGGATTGTGTTGGCAAGATAATGAGAGTTTAGCTATTGAGAGTATACAAAAACTTAAACAACTCTCTCTAGAAACAGGTGCTGAAATATGGCCTAATCATGATATGAATTATTTTAATAAAAAAAATAGTTTTCCAAATTATTTTAGATAACTAAGAATATAAAACTTTTTTCAAGACGACTTGTAAAATGTACTCAATCGGGACGACCCATAAACTATAAATTTAGGACTTAAAATGTTTACAAAAGTATTAATTGCAAATCGCGGTGAAATCGCTTGTCGTGTTATTAAAACACTTCGTTTGATGGGTATAAAATCTGTAGCTGTTTATACAACTGCAGATATAGATTCTTTACATGTTAGTTTAGCTGATGAAGCTCATCTCATAGGAGAGGGTATTGCAAGTGAGAGTTACCTAGATGCAGATAAAATTTTAGCTGTTGCTAAAAAAAGTAATGCTCAAGCAATTCATCCTGGTTATGGATTTTTAAGTGAAAATGCTTCTTTTGCAGATGCGTGTAAAGATTCAGGCATCACATTTATAGGACCAACAACTGAGCATATGCAAAAGTTTGGTCTTAAGCATACAGCACGTGATTTAGCACAAGATAATAACGTTCCATTACTTCCAGGTTCTTCACTACTAAAAGACCTAGAAGAAGCTAAAAAAGAAGCTTTGAGGATTGTTTATCCTGTAATGCTAAAAAGTACAGCTGGTGGTGGTGGTATTGGCATGCAACTATGTTTCAATGAAGCAGAACTTTGTGATTCTTATGACTCAGTTAAACGTCTTAGTGAAAATAACTTCTCTGATGGTGGAATGTTTTTAGAAAAGTATGTAGCACTAGCTCGCCATATTGAAGTACAAGTATTTGGAGATGGTAAAGGTTTTGTAACTACTCTAGGAGATAGAGATTGTTCTGTGCAAAGACGTAACCAAAAAGTTATTGAAGAAACTCCAGCACCGGGGCTTAGTGATGAGACAAGAGAGGCCCTTTATTCTGCTGCAAAAGCTTTAACGCAGAGTGTAAATTATCTCTCAGCTGGTACAGTGGAATTTGTATATGATACAACTACTGATACTTTTTACTTTTTAGAAGTAAATACTCGCCTTCAAGTTGAACATGGTATAACAGAAGAAGTAACAGAAGTTGATTTAGTAGAGTGGATGATTCGTCAAGCTTATGGAGAAAACCCAGCATTATACGAGTACGAGCATAAACCTCAAGGTAACTCTATGCAGGTTCGTATTTATGCAGAAGACCCTGCTAAAAACTTTCAACCAAGTTCTGGTGTGTTAACAAATGTAAACTTTGCAAAGGATATCCGTTGTGATACTTTTATAGAAACAGGTTTATGTGTCTCTTCATTTTATGACCCAATGATTGCTAAACTTATTGTAAAAGCAGATAATCGTGAAGATGCACTTGCAAAAATGACTACAGCCATAAAAGATACTCAAATTGATGGAATAGAAACAAACCTACGTTACTTGGGTGCAATAGTCGCATCTGATGTATTTCAAAATGCAAAACAGACTACTAAATATCTTAACAGCTTTGACTGCAATGCAAAAAGCATAGATGTACTTCGTCCTGGTACGCAAACAACTATTCAAGATTATCCAGGTCGTACTGGTTATTGGGATATTGGTGTTCCACCATCAGGTCCTTTTGATATGTTAAGTTTTAGATATGCAAATAAAATTGTGGGCAATTCTAAAGATGCTGCTGGTCTTGAGATAACTATTTCTGGTCCTACTTTAAAGTTTAACAGCGATAGTGTTATTGCTTTATGTGGAGCAGAGATAGATGCATCTTTAGATGGTGAAGTTTTATCTATGAATGAATCTATTTTTATAAAAGCTGGTTCTATTTTAAAACTCAAAAAAATTGCTAATGAAGGACTTAGAACTTACTTAGCAGTTCGTGGTGGATTTGATGTTCCTGAGTATTTGGGAAGTCGCTCAACTTTTGCTCTTGGGCAATTTGGAGGTCATGCTGGAAGAACACTTATCTCAGGTGATGTTTTGCATATTGATGGTTTCATAGATGCAGATGCAAGTTCTAAAAAAGTTGTTCCACATAAGAATTATTCTAAATCATGGGAGATTGGCGTTCTTTATGGACCTCATGGTGCTCCTGACTTTTTTACAGATGAAGATATAAAAACTTTCTTTGCAACAAAATGGGAAATTCACTATAACTCAAATCGTACTGGTGTAAGACTTATTGGTCCTAAACCTCAGTGGGCAAGAAAAGATGGTGGTGAAGCAGGACTTCATCCTTCAAATATTCATGATAACGCTTATGCTATTGGGGCTGTAGATTTTACTGGTGACATGCCTGTAATTTTAGGACCAGATGGTCCAAGTTTGGGTGGGTTTGTTTGTCCTGTTACAATCATAAAAGCTGAACTTTGGAAAATGGGACAGCTAAAAGCTGGAGATAAAGTTACCTTTGTTCCAGTAGAACACGAAACAGCGATGAAGATGCTTCAAGCTCAAGAAGATGCAATACAAAACCTTGAGACTTATGATGAATCAAAATTTTTAACACCAAAACCTATAGGCACACCGATTCTTTATGAAGATGAAGGAGAGGGTGATCTTTCAGCTGTTGTTTTTCGTCAAGCTGGAGATGCTTACTTACTTGTTGAGTATGGAGAGATGCAGTTAGAGATTTCTTTGCGCTTTCGAGTACATGTACTTATGCAAGCTTTAAAAGCTGAAAATATCAATGGTGTTATCGATATAACTCCAGGTATTCGTTCATTGCAACTACACTTCAATCCAAAAGTTTGTGACCGCGCAGAACTGATAGAAAAACTAAAAAAGATAGAGTTAACACTTCCTTGTATTGATGATATTGAAGTTCCAGCTCGCATTGTGCATCTACCACTTTCATGGGATGATGAATCAACACGAATAGCGATAGACAAGTATATGAAAACAGTACGTCCAGATGCACCATGGTGTCCAAGTAATATAGAGTTTATTCGTCGTATAAATGGACTTGATAGTATCGAAGATGTTAAGAAAATACTTTTCGGGGCAAATTATTTAGTTATGGGACTTGGAGATGTGTATCTTGGTGCGCCAGTGGCAACCCCACTTGACCCTAGACATAGACTTGTTACTACAAAATATAACCCTGCTCGTACATGGACTCCTGAAAATGCTGTAGGAATTGGTGGAGCTTATATGTGTGTTTACGGGATGGAAGGTCCTGGTGGTTATCAGTTTGTTGGACGTACTGTTCAAATGTGGAATAGACACAGACAGACTGCTGATTTTATTGATGAAAAGCCATGGCTTTTAAGATTTTTTGACCAAATTAAATTTTATGAAGTAAGTGCTGATGAACTTAAACAAATGCGTGAAGATTTTCCTCGCGGTCGCATTAAACTTAAAGTCGAAGAGACAACTTTTTCACTTAAAGAGTATAAGTCATTTTTACAAACTAATGATGAGTCAATAAAAGAGTTTAAAAACACACAACAAAATGCTTTTGAGCAAGAGCGTCAGATGTGGGAACGTACAGGCTTAGCTAACTTTAACATGGAACATGCAGATGATAAAGTTGAGGTAGAAGAAAGTATTGTACTAGCAGATAATTGTGAGGCTGTAGAATCACCAATCCAAGGAAGTCTATGGAAAGTTATTGCAAAAGTTGGTGATTTAGTTGCTGAGGGTGAAGTATTGGCTATTGCAGAATCTATGAAAATGGAAGTAGATATAGAAGCTCCAGAACATGGAAAAATCACTCAAATTTTATGCTCTGAAGGTGATAATATTCATGCTGGTAAGATGCTTTTTGTTATCGAAGCAAGTTAAAGAAAAATGATGAAGATTAAAGAACAACTTCCTGTAATTGTACTATTTGGTGCATCTATACTTTGGGGTTTAACTTGGTTACCGCTTAAAGGTATCAATGCTATGGGGATTGATGGAATCGCTCTTATATTTTTTGCTTATGCAATATTGACATTAGCATTAAGTCCACTTATCTTTAAACAGTTTTCTATGTGGAAAAATCATAAAAAAATGATGCTTCTCATTGCTCTCTTTGGAGGTGGAGCTAATCTCGCTTTTACTTACGCCATTATAAATGGTGAAGTTATCCGAGTAATGGTTCTTTTTTATTTATTACCAGTTTGGGGAGTTGCCGGTGGGCGTATTTTTTTAAAAGAAAATATTGACCGTTGGCGCTATTTAGGTGCTACTTTAGCTATAAGTGGAGCATTTTTTATACTCGGTGGTTTTGAAGTTATAAGTGCTCCGCCATCATGGATAGACCTGATTGCCTTGGCATCTGGCTTTTTCTTTGCTATGAACAATCTTCTTTTTCGAGCAGCTCAAGCAGTGCCCGTAAGCTCAAAAATTGCTAGTATGTTTTTTGGCTGTTTTGTACTAGCTGGATTGTTTTTACTAGCAGGAGTAGAGCAGTTTCCAGATGCAGTTGAGCAAAACGCATGGTTAATGTTAGTTCTTTACTCACTATTTTGGCTTTTATTAGCAAATATAGGTTCACAATGGAGTGTCACGCACATGGAAGCAGGGCGCTCATCAATCATCATAATAATAGAACTAATTACTGCGGTGATTTCAGCTACTGTCATTGCAGGAGAGAGTATGTCTAACATAGAATATTTTGGTGGGTTTCTTATAGTTACAGCAGCATTTATTGAGGCTTTTAGAACTAAAGATGATGAAACACCACTAACAACAATTAATTGAAGGAAAAAAATGAATATTTCAGATTTAAAAAAATCATATCTTGATAAAACAATTACTCCACGAGAGTTAATGAAGCAGATAAATAAACGTATACAAGAACATTTGGACAATCCAATTTGGATTCATGTACTTAATGAAAATGAACTTGAACCTTATTTAAAAAGATTAGAGTCATTAAATCCTGAAACATTGCCTCTTTATGGTATTCCATTTGCCATTAAAGATAATATTGATTTAAAAGATATTCCAACAACTGCAGGTTGTCCTGATTATAGTTATGTACCAAAAGAGTCTGCTTTTGTAGTAAATGCACTTATAGAAGCTGGAGCAATCCCTGTTGGAAAAACAAACCTTGATCAGTTTGCAACTGGGCTTGTTGGAACACGCTCTCCTTTTGGAGCTTGCCAAAACAGTATAAATGCAGAGTATATTTCGGGTGGTTCAAGCTCAGGAAGTGCAGTTAGTGTAGCTTTAGAAATGGCAGTCTTTTCACTAGGAACTGATACCGCTGGCTCAGGACGTGTTCCTGCTGCCTTTAATAATCTTGTAGGAATAAAACCTAGTAAAGGAGTTCTTAGTAACACTGGTCTTGTGCCAGCTTGTAGAAGTCTTGATTGTATTTCTATATTTGCAAAAACAACCGCAGATGCTAAAGAAGTTTTTGACGTGGCTGCTTGTTTTGACGAAGCAGATCCTTATAGTAGAGAAATGTGTAAGTTACAAAATAGCATTAGCGAAAGTTTTCGTTTTGCTATTCCAAAAGCTTCGCAGTTGAAATTTTTCGGTGATGATGAGGCTAAAGAACTTTATTATAAAACTGTAAAAACATTTGAAAGTATGGGTGGAGTAGCAGTTGAGATAGATTTTTCTCCTATGTTAGAAGCTGCAAATCTACTTTATTATGGACCCTGGGTTACTGAGAGATATGTTGCTGTTAAAGATATGATAGAGAGTAAACCAGAGAGTTTCATAGAAGTTACACGAAAGATAATAGAATCAGGTAAAACTAAAAGTGCAGAGGATTATTTTAATGCTGAGTATAAACTAAAAGCATATAAACGCCAAGCAGATATGTTAATGAGGGAAGTTGATTTTGCTCTAACTCCCACTACAGGAACAATTTATAAGATAGACGAAGTTAATGCCGACCCCATTCAACTAAATACTAATTTAGGCTATTACACCAACTTTATGAACCTACTAGACTTTTCAGCTTACGCTGTTCCCGCAGGTTTTAGAGATAATGGTCTACCTTTTGGAGTTACTCTTTTTGCAGAGGCATTTGGTGATAGAAAACTTTTAGAAATAGGTGAAAAATATATACAAAAGGCTTCTAATGAGTAAAAATATTAAAATTGCTGTTTGTGGTGCTCATATGTCAGGATTGCCATTAAATCATCAACTTTTAGAGCTAGATGCTACTCTTGAAAAAGAAACTAGCACAGCAAATGGTTATCGTCTTTTTGATGTACCTGAGAAATTTCCACCACGACCGGGTATGGTTCGTGATACTAAAAGCGATACTTCTTTAAAACTTGAAGTTTGGTCTATGCCTTTAGAAAATTTCGGAGCTTTTATGATTCAGATAGCTTCACCTTTGTGCATCGGCAGTGTTTTACTAGAAGATGGAAGTAGTGTGTATGGTTTCTTGTGTGAGAGCGATGCTCTTATTGGAGCAAAAGAAATTACTAAGTATGAAGGCTGGAGAAAATACATAGAAACTATAATATGAATTAGATTACTATTCTATGAGATTATGCTAGTTCACTTAAAAGAGCTTTAGCTGAGTCAAACTCTGTAGCATCATAATGATGCAAGTCAAAATAAACTCCATGATTTTTTTGTAGCCAAGTATTAAGCTCTTCTAAATCTATCTCAACATGCTTTGAGTGTAAAAGTATAAAATCATCTCCATGAAAACGAAATATATCAGTATGTGGATATTTGTTTTCAAACTCACGAGCAAGCTTTATAAGTAAATTATTTCCTTCTTCCCACCCATGTTTTCTGTTGTAGGCTGAAAAGTTACGTAATTGTAAAAGATTAATGCACTTAAAGTTTTCAAAATCTTTATTTAGTATAGTTGAAAGATAATTTTCATTATATACAGATGTTAAGGGATCTTCGAAAAAGTAAGAGAAACGTTTTTGCTCTAAGTTACTATTTGGCATTTGACTTGTATTATGAATTTCAGTTTCTCTTAGTACTTCTAAAGCTGAGTTAACTACATCAGGATGGAAATGTATTTTAGAAAGTGATTTAATTTCTAAGAGTGCTTCATCTACTGTTTTGCGACCTTTATAAATTCTATCTGTTGTCATTGCATCAAAAGCATCAGCAACAATCATAATATGTGTTAGCATAGATATTTCATTGCCTTTAAGAGCATCAGGATAACCACTACCATCATAATGTTCATGATGGTGGCGTATAATATCAGCAAGATCTTGATACATAGCAATTTTTGAAAGCATCTTATATCCAGATGTTGCATGTTGTTTAATTAAGTCATATTCTAAAGCTGAGAGTTTCCCTGGTTTGAGTAAGATGGAATCTGGAGTCACAACTTTACCAATATCATGTAGAATTGCAGCTTTTTCAAGTTTGTGGATATCCTCAATTTTAATATTCATATGTCTAGCAATTAAACCACAGTAATGTGCAACCCTGATGGTATGTCCAGCGGTGTAAGAATCACGTTGCTCTATAATATCTACAAAAGCAAGAATAGTTTCTTCGTAATTAGATAGTTTTTCTAGTTCAAGTTGTTCTAAAACATTTCTATGACGAGATATACTCATGGCAAAGGCAATATCTTTACCTAATTTTTTTAAAATTTCTGTCTCTTCATTATCAATTTTGTCTTGGGAGGAACAAATGGTAAGAATACTAAAAGGAGATTCCTCACCGTCATAGTAAAGAGGAATGCAAACAGATGAACCTATCTTATAGTCACTTGTGCTAGGTTTAATAAGCTGAGGATAAAGTAGTGGTAAATTTTCTATATGTATAATTTTAGAAGATTGGTATGAATCAATTGCTGCTTGTACTAAGATATTTTGATTATCTTCTGAAATATTGTATTCTTTTTTTGAAAGTAAATTATATGTATCATCGGATTTATTTACAATTTCAAGTGTGTTATAAGATGTTCTCATTCCAAACCAACAAAAATTATAATCATCAAAGTTACAAACGTTTGCAATACTGCTTTCAATGATGGCTTGCAAATTCATTGAAGCAACAAGGAATTCGTTTACATCAGCAACCATCTTCATCATTTCTTTAATATGTTGTTCATGTTTATACATCTTGGAGAGTTCTGTAGTACGTTGTTGTACTTTTATTTCGAGTGAATTGTTTAGTTCTTCAAGTTCTTTATCTCTTTGTTTTAAGCGGTTTATTGCATCATTATAATTTTTGCGTAAAGTATGATTTTGCTTTAAACTTTGTTCTAAAAGAATATTTTTACGTTTAAGCTTATTTAATTCTTCAATAGTGTTCATAGCCTCAGCCTCACTTTAAATCACTATATATTAAATCAGTACCACATTGTAGGTTTTTTAAGTACTCTAAAGCATTTTGAACATACTCTTGCGGAATAATAGAACCATGTTGCGGTAAAATTGCTTGAATATCAACACCATCTAATCTTCTTACAAAACCTTTTGCTGCAATGTTTGAAGCCATATAATCAAGATGGAATAAATCCATATTCATTTTGTGATTTTCCATATCACTGACAAGTAATTTCCATTCTATATCTAGGGCTGCCCAAATATCGCCAGAAAGAAGAAAAGAAGAAGTATTATCGTATGTTGTAAAAGCCCCGGGAAAATGTAAGAATGGTGCTTCGATAAATTTTAATTCATGGCCACTTTTAAATGTATATGTTGGTTCTTCAACGATATCGTAAAACTTATAATCTTCACGTCCATAATGAGGTAATAAAACATTTGTGCGTGCAGAAGAAATAATAGTAATTTCTTGATTTATATCCAACCAATCAACCATAGATGCAGCAACATCAGGATCTTGATGACATAAAATTAATGCTTTAATATTATCTGGATTAGTAATTTGAGATACACGTTCACGTACTTGCTCATAAAAAGAACGGCTTCCAGGATCTACAAGAATATATTCGTCATTGTCTCTTATTAGGTAAACATTACATCGAAAAGCTGTTTCATTGTCAATACCTAACCAGTAAACTTCATGTCCATCTTTTTTATAAAGTGGAGTCACATCATTGAGTGAAATTTCAAAGTCTTTGTAAGACTCCATTAATGAACAATTCATAACGTATCCTGTTTAAGTTAATACACAAGTATACCTTTGCAATATATAAGATAAGCTGTAAGCTTTAAATTTGAATTAAATTCAAAAAAATAAATACAATAAATCTTAACTTTTTTAAATAGAGGCTATATCAAGACTAAACATTAATTTTTTCACTCAAAAGTGTTTTTTGTCTTTCTATGACAGTCTCTTCTATTTGAATCATTTTTTTAAATTTTTTATATAGTTTGTACTCACTAACTAGTGCAAACAAACCAAGAACTGCTAGTGAAAGAAGTACATATCTAAATTCAATCTCAAAATAATCCAGTATCATTGCACTTGTTGCCCCAACAATTATTGCACAAGAAACAACAAATGAGCGTAACATTAGATACTCTTTTATATCAACTTCTTCTTTCATAAAGTCAATAGTGTGAATTCTTGAAATCTCAAAAGTAATTGCTTGAAAAGTAAATATAGACAACATTGTATATGTAAAAATAAGTGGATCCACCTCAATAAGATAATAAGATGCAATTTGAATCAAATCCAAAATAATAACAAAAAAGTAAATACGATAGATCTTAACTTTTTTAAATAGAGGCTGAAGTAAACCATCACTTGCACCTATAAGCATAAAAAAACTTATCATATAAACAGGTAGATACAATCCCTCAAATTTTGCTAAAAAAGGCATGAGTACCCAGTCTATATATGTTGTTAGAAATAAAACAATTACTTGAAGTTTTAAAAATTTACTATTACCTATAACTTTATAGAGTTGTTTATAATGAGTAGCTGGCATCTATAAGCCTTTTCCCATTTGATAAGCATCGCATCCATCAAGGTAAAAAGATTTTAAAGTTTTTTGTGTCTTAAAGCCTAGTTGAGTGTATAAGGAAATTGCTGCTTGATTATCCACTCTTACCTCTAAAACTACTTTTTTGAATTCTAAACGAAGTAATTCTTCAAACATGACGTTTAGTAGTTTATGGGCTATTTTTTTTCCACGATAATTTTTAGAAACGCCTATGGAATACAGCTTTGCATTTTTTCGTTTAATCAGAGTTAAGCCATATCCAACAATCTCTTCATTTATCTCAGCTACAAACATTAAGTTGTTTTTAAAATGATATCTCAAAGAACTTTTAGAGAGAGGATAGTTCTCAGCACTAAAAAGTTCTTGTTCGAGTTTATATATCTTAGTAATATCGCTAGATTTTACTTTTCTTAGTATCATTTTTGGTAAATTGTATACTTTGGTACTAGCTTATATGGTCTGTATGACATTTTTACTTTACGAAGATTCTCAAAGCCCATGTCATCACCAACATTTATGTACTCTACATTATAAACTTCTTTTAACATTTTAGAAAATTCACGAAAGATAAATTGAGCGCATCCAAGAATTTCAAAATCTGTTTTTTCAATAATCACAGATGCTGTAGTCTCATTAATCTTTTCGCCTGCTGTAAAGCCCTTAATCTCACCATCTATATAGATTACTAAACCAATAAGAGATAGCTCATCATAATGCTTTAACATTTGCTTGATTGCAAATCTTTCTTGATGAATGCCTTCTAAAAAGACTTCTGCTTCTTCTTTTGGCATATATTTCACTCTATCAGAAACCCATTTGTTAAAGAGTTGCATAATTTCATCTTTATGTTTAAGACTATCAAGTTTTTCAACTACATAGTCCGGATGAGATTTTATAAACTTGTTAATCTCCGTACGTTTTGTATGGTAACTATTTCCACGTAAATCAATCAAACTATCTACACTATAGATATAGTCTACAAGTTTTTTCTCTAGTACATAATATTCAAGCATTTCAAACATGTTTTGAGCTTCATCTGAACTATTTACAAACTCCTCAACCATAGATTCTTGCACATAATCTATACGAGCAAAATATGGTGAGCTATTGTTTGCATTCATAATTTCAAAGCATTTTACTATAGCATCTGTAGTATATTTTTTTCTTCCAAGTGGTGGCAGGAGCATTGTAAGTTCTCCACCTGTCATAACAAACAAGCAAAAGCATTCATTTATAATGGCATAAAATCCACTACTGTTAGCAAGCCATATATAATTTGCTGCAAAAGTATAATCACTTACTTCAACTTCGAGCATCTCAAGATACTTTTTAATCACTGCTTGAGACTCTATTGTAAAAGGTATAAGCAGTTGTTCGTTAACCATTAAGTTGGCCATATGAATCCTCGTGTCATATAATATATTTTTGAAATAATACATCTTTTTTTTGATTTTGCAGTATTTATTTTAAAAGATTTTAGTTAAAAAGATTTATTAACTTTCATTTACTTAATGTTAAATCATAATTTACTTACTATGGATATTATGCGAACAATGTAGGAGAGTCTTTTTATGAAATATATTTTATTGTTTTTACTGTTATTTAGCTCTTTAAATGCTATGGAAATAAATGAATCACTGAGAGTAGATGGTTATGCTAACATTTATTCTTTATCAACAACTGATGAAAGTCAAAAAAGTAATATAAATGGTATTGATACAAGTGGTGGTATTCAAGCAAGATATCAAGTATCAGACAACATTTTGGCAACAGGACAAATTTATTTTTATGAAGATAATGATTATATAAAGAACATAGACTTTGATGTTGAAGCAAAATGGCTTTATATGGATTACTATCTTGGTTATGACACAACAATCAGAGCTGGTATATTTCAGTTTCCAATTTTCTCAACATCTGAAACAAGCACTATTGGGTATACAAACACATTCACTGAAACTCCTTTAACTAGTTATGGGGCAAATGGCTATGAAGATTTTACTGGTGGTGAAGTTTTAAAAAAATATTTTTATAAAGATTTTGAATTTTTACTTCAACTATCTTATGGTTATTCTTCAAATGATTTATCAACTGGACAAGATGTTGAAGAAGTTAGTGGAGATACAGATAACTTAGCTGGAATCACACTTAAAACAAACTACAAAAATCTTCGTTTAAACATTGGTTATCTGCAAGCTACAACTGAGTTTGATGACTATGATGAAAAAATAGATTTTAAAACATTTGCTTTTGAAGGTGAAGCAGATATATATGATTATATTTTTAAAGTTGGATATATAAAGGTAGAATTATCAGATATATTTCCAGATGAACAAAGAGAATATATATCTATAGAACACCAAATAAAAGACTTCACTCCATATATTTATTATTCAAATGAAAACTTATCTTTTGACGATACAACAAACAATATATTTTCTTCTCAAAAAACAATAACCAATAACTTAAACCAAAAATGCTCTGCAGGCATAAGATACGATTTCAGCACTAATATAGCTTTAAAACTAAGCTACACATATAAACTTGAGAACACAAAATATGAACGCAGAGAAGATGTTGAAGAACACTACGATATCGTGAAAGCCATGATTAATGTTATATTTTAAACTACTTATTTTATCTATGATTTTATATGCAACTTTGCTGCAGGCATATGAAGGTTATAGTGTTGTCGTATCTAGCGAATCTAGTATACAGAGCATATCTAAAGAAGAACTCTCTAGAATATTTTTATCAAAGACTAAAAGACTTCCAAACAATGAAAAAGCACTAACCATAGAGCTAAAAGATACTCAGTATCAAAAATATTTTTACAAAAGTATTTGTGGGAAAAACTTAAAACAGTTAAAAAGATATTGGGCGACAATAATTTTTACTGGAAAAGGACAGCCGCCAAAAAAAATGCAAGATTTTCAAGACTTATTCAAAATAATAACAGAAAATGTAAATGCAATATCTTATATACCAAAATCAACAACTATTCCCAATGGAATAAAAATAATATATGAGGAAGAATAATGCTAAATAATCTATCTATTTTTAAGAAAATGATTATAGCGCCACTACTTGCTATAGGCTTGTTTACATTTTATATTTGCAATGTTTACTCTCAACAGCTAGATATAAAAGACTACTTGGTATCTATAAAAAAAACTCATATCCCTATTTCGAAAATTACAAATGAAAATATTATCTTACTTGACAACATAATAAAGTCATTTTCAGATGCGGTAGGTGCACAAGAAGAAGAGTGGCTAAAGAATAGCATCAATTACAAAACTAAAATTGATAAAAACATAAAATATTTAAGAACACAAAATATTGACGTAGAAGAGTTAAATAATAGTTTTCAAAACTACTTTTATACTACCATGACTCTTTCAAAACTTATGATTAACTCAACAAATCAATACAATAAAATAGAAAAACTAACTCCTTTGATGAGAAAGGGTCTATTATCAACAAAAGAGCTCTTTGATAATTTACTAACTAAGGAGAACGATATACTCCTAAACACCATAAACACGTCTGTAAAAACAGGTGAAAAAACATTTATACTAGGTATTATTATGGGTGTCATATCTTTGGTACTTATTATTATAATCACCGTTGTCATGTCTTTTTCAACAAAAAAATCACTTTATGAAATACTAAAATCATTAAAAAATATTGCAGAAGGAAACCCTGATTTTACAAAAAGACTGGTAAAAAATGGAAATGATGAACTAGGAGAGTTGGTAGAACAGTTTAATAGGTTTACTCATAAATTAGAGCTAGATTACAATGAACTAGCTCAAGCGAAAAAAGAAGCTGAAACAGCAAATAAAATAAAAAGTGAATTTGTAGCCAATATGTCTCATGAAATAAGAACACCACTTAACTCCATAATAGGATTTTCAGAACTTTTAAATAAAACAGAAGTAACTCCAAAACAGTTTAGCTATCTAAAATCCATAAACTCTGGTGCCAAAACATTACTTAAAATTATAAACGAAATTTTAGATATCTCAAAAATAGAATCAGGAAAACTAGAGATTCAAAGAGAATATATATCTATTAAAGCGATTGTAGATGATATGAAAATGACCTTTGAACCAAAAGCAAAAGAGAAAAATGTATCACTAATAGTTGAAATCTCACCAAATATTGAAGAATATATATTTCTTGATGAAATAAGGATAAGACAAATCTTTTTGAATTTAGTAGGGAATGCTATAAAATTTACAATCAAAGGTCATATAAAAATAATTGTAGATGTTATTACTGAATCAAAAAATATAAACTTACAAATAAGGGTAGAAGACACAGGCATTGGCATACCACAAGAGCAACATAAAAAAATATTTGAGAGTTTTGTACAGCAAGATGGTCAATCCAATAGAGAGTATGGTGGAACAGGACTAGGCTTGGCTATCTGTCTAAAACTTATAAATATGATGAATGGCAGCATCAGTTTAGAGAGTGAAAAAGACGTTGGTTCTATATTTACGGTTACACTGAAAAATATAAAAACATCAAAAACACATAGTCAGAACCTGAGTATTAGCAATAACAAACAAAAAATTGTTGAAAGTGAAAATTTAAATATAAATTTAACTTCTACTTCTTCAAAAGAAGACTTTACTTTAAATGAATCTATAAAAGATATATTTTATACATATAGTGATGATTTAAAAGAGCCTTGGGAAAAAGCTTCAAAAAGTTGTTCATTTGAAGATATTTTAGAATTTGCAAATATCCTAGATGCTATTGCGATAGAGAACAATAAAGAAAACCTTTCATACTACGCTAAAGAGTTAATACAATCGGTCAATAATTTTGATATTGAAGATATTGAGAAAAATATAAATAAATTTAAAAAACTAATTGATGGATAAAAATATGATAAAAAAACAAAAAGTTTTAATAGTAGATGACAATCCAAATAACATAAGGTTAGCCGCAGACACACTTAAAGATTTAGATATATCTATCATATTTGCTACAAGTGGATTTAAAGCTATAAAGATAGTAAATGAAAACTCAATCGATCTTATTTTGATGGATATTAACATGCCGCAAATGGACGGATTTGAAACTGTAAAAAAAATAGATAAAAATATACCTATAATATTTTTAACTGCACTTGATGATAAAGATAGTGTTCTGAGAGCATTTGATGAAGGAGGGCTAGACTATATTACAAAGCCTTTTTATCCAGAAGAACTACGAGCTAGAGTTTTAACTCATCTTAAACTAGCGGCACTAAGTAAAAATTTATCACTTGAAGTGTATAAAAAAACAAAAGAGTTGAAAAAAAGTATATACATAGACCATATTACTGGCTCATGGAATGCTTCAAAACTCTATATTGATTTGAAAAATAAAAATATTGCAATGATGATACATATAAAAAACTTAGAAGATTACGAAATAGCTTTTGGACTTGATAGTGTTGAAAAACTTTTACTCACTGTTGTAAGCTGGTTAAAGACTAACTATACAAAGGAAATAACTACATACAATATTTCATCATCTGATTTTGTTTGTTTGTTTAATGTAGATGATTGTGAAACTATTAAAAAGCTTTCTTTGGATATTCAAAAAAAGCTTGAACTTTTGAATGTAGAACTTGTAAATGGTTCAACTATAAATATAAATACTATCGTAACCATAGCCAGGGCAAAGCAGGATAAGCTAATACAGTGTTTGAAAATAGCAAAGATTGAAGCTAAGCATAAAAATCTAAACTACTATGTCTTTGAGAATAATGCAATGGACACTATTAAAGAACAAGAGAAAAATATTTATTGGATAGATTTTTTAAAAAAGAGTTTCAAAAACGATTTAGTAGTTCCATTTTTTCAGCCTATTGCAGAAAGTAAGACCGGTAAGATTGTAAAATATGAATGTTTAGTAAGAATCATAGATGAAGATAAAGTTATAACTCCATTTTTCTTCCTAGATGCGGCTAAAAAACTTGGGGCTATTACTAAAATCACAAAAGTTATGATTGAAAAGTCATGTAAATATTTTGCAAATTCAACTATGAACTTTAGTATAAATATTACAGCAGAAGATTTAACAGAAAAGTACTTATCAAGCATGCTAGATAAGATGACAAAAAAATACAATATAAAAAAAGAACAAATAACACTAGAAATTCTTGAAGAGATAAGTGTGTTTGGAAGTGATGATATTATACAGGAACTCTTGTTATTGAAGAATGATGGCTATAGAATTGCATTAGACGATTTTGGTAGTGAAAACGCTAGTTTTAGTCGTATGCTTGAGTTACCAATAGATATAATTAAGATAGATGCTATGTTTATAAAAAATATTCACACTCATAAAAATAGTAGACTAATAGTTGAGGGGATTATACATTTAGCAAAACTTTTCAACTATGAAGTTATAGCTGAATTTGTACATAACGAAGAGGTTCTGAAGGTTATAAATGAACTTGGCATTGAGTTTTCTCAAGGATATTTCTTTAGTCCACCTCTTCAAGCACCTATACTAGAGAATATCTAGCTTTGGTGTTTGCGTTAAGAAAATAATAGTAAAAATTAAATATCTATAAGTTCATTCACTTCTAAACCAAATCCACCTAAACCAACAAAATCTTTGTGCTTAAGCGGAGTTATTAGATTCATTTTAGAAATTCCA
>JBLIEY010000049.1:0-17955 GCA_047633475.1 Sulfurimonas sp. | reverse complement strand
CATTTATCTCTTTGCTATATTTTACAAAAGATTCACTTTTTTCTTGAATTGTATACATTGTCATTCTGTCGGCCAACTCATTTCCTTCAAAACCAGCATGCGCTTTTATATGTGTGAGCGTTACATCTTTTTTAATGGAGTTATATAAATAATATGAGAGTTTAATGATTTCTAAGTTTTTAATCTCTCCACCTTTTTTTGTCCAGCCTTTTTTCTCCCACGATATTGCCCATGTTTTTATGCAGTTTATAGAGTACATGGAGTCGCACTTTATCTCGACAGTATTTCCACTTTCTGCCTCTTTTTGAGCGAGTTTTAGAGACTCATAAAGTGCTCCAAGTTCGGCTGTATTGTTAGTGCCCATCTTCTCATATAGTCCATACCAAAGTTCTGTCAGTTTATTATTTCTATATATAGCTACACCAGAACCTGCTTTACCTGGGTTTGGAGTACAACCACCATCACAATAAATAGTGACATCACCACTAATCGAAGTTGATGTCTGAACTAGTTCTTGAACTATTATTTCTTTTTCACTTTCTTCTTTACGGAACTTTTGCAAGGCTTTATAGTTAAAAATAATCTTATCTTGAGTCTCTTTGTCTTCAACACCATTTAGTAAAACAAAGAGTTCAGCTCTAGCATCTGAGAGTTGCTTGTTAATTGACAAAGCTATCCACTTAGATTTTTCATCCTCTTTAATGTCGAGTAAAACAAGTTGAGATTCGTTTATTTCTTTACCAGCAGCTACCCCTAAGTTTAATAATTTTTCTGTAACTATTTGCATCTTTTTCCTTGTGATATTACTCTCAAAACTTAGTCGTGATGGTGAGCACCATGTTTAAGAATTTTGACAATAGCATCTTCTTCTAATTCTTGAATCTGTGTGATAACCCCATCAAAAGTCAGTGTTTTTCCAGCAAGGGGGTGGTTTCCATTTAGTGTAGCATGGTCATCTTGGATATCTGTGACTGTAAATATTACAGTTACATCTGGAGATTCATCAGTGTTTCCATCAAGTTCCATCCCAACATAAATATCTTTAGGAAGGTCATCTAGTGACTCTTTAACAAGAAGTTCTTCATCATACTCTCCAAAAGCTTCTTCTGGTGGAATCGTCACTTTAAAAGTATCATCAACTACTTTACCATCAACAGCATTTTCAAGTTCTGGAAATACCTGATTATATCCTCCATGAAGATAAATAAGCTCTCCCTCGTCTGGGTTAAGATGCACACCCTCAGCATCATGTAGAGTGTATTGTAGGTACACAAGTTTATTTTTAGATATTTTCATAAAATATGCCTTCTATTTTTATCAGATTATAGCACAAGATTTTTAAGTAGTTTTTGATAGAATCTATTTTATATTACTTAAAAGGTAAAAAATTGGAAGAATTACAAGATTTACTAAAAAAGCTTGAACAAACATTAAATGACAGACTACATTCTACTAGTAATGGAGCATTGTATGATGTAAAAAACTTTCATAGTAGTGAAGATTTTGTTAGCTTAATAGAAGAATCGGAAAATGACTTTAATTACTGTGTTGAAGAGATGCAAAATATTGAAGATTACAATATAGACGAATATGAACGTTTAGCCCAAACAGCTAAGAGTAAATTTCAAACAGAAGTTATAAATTTAATTGATACATTAGACTTTTATGATTTGGAAGAAAAAGCTAGATCATTAGCTATAAAAACATAAGGAATAAAATGAAAAAAATTATTGGGTTTGCGATTATTGCTCTAGGTATATTTTTAGAGATTACATGGTTAGGTATATGTTTTGGAAGTGTTATTATTGGAGTACTGCTTTTAATTTTTGCACCAAAAATACTATTCTTTCCTTTTAACTTTTTCTTAGTCATTGGTTTAGTTACGATTAATGGTAAGAACTACAAATACTATAGTAAGTATAAATCTAAACAACAAGATTATAGTTATACTAACTACTCAAGTCCACAACAGTCATTTAACTCTACTGATAGATACTACACAACATTGGAATCTTCTAAAAATGACTCGTTTGATACTATCAAAAAAAATTATAGAAGGCTTATTAAAGAATTTCATTATGATTCTATTGCAAGTAAAGGTTTACCAAAAGATATGTTGGATTTTGCAGAAGAAAAAACTAAAGAATTAAATGAAGCATATGCTTTTATTAAAAAACTAAAAAATTAATATAAAACATAAGTATCACTTTAATAAATTAGTTTAATAGTATAGCAAAAGCACCTATTATTATGGCAAATCTTGAGTACTTATCATGTGCTCTTTCTGGACGAAATTTTTCTAATTCATCTGTAAAATACTTTGATATATCTAAAAAAGCTATCCACCCTTGTGCTCCAATTGAAGAAACAAAGATCATAAACATTACAAGTTTAATGAGTTTTATACTGGCATCTATAAATTCCATATATTACCTTTTGTGATTTAATTATGACAGTATAATAAAGTATATTTAAATTAGGAACTTTTAGATTAAGCATCTGTGTTTTTTATATTATTTTTGTACAATAATAGAAGAAAAACAATGAGGTAATTATGAAAATATATATAGCAGGTCCAGACGTGTTTGAGCAAAACTCAATAGAAATAGGGCAAAAGTACTCAAATTTATGTAAGGAGTATGGTCATGTTGGCTTATATCCACTTGATAATATTGTTGACTTTGAACAAGCTAAACAAAAAATAGCTCAAGATATATTTTATGCCAACGTAAAGCTAATAAAAGAAGCTGACATAGTCATTGCTAACCTAAATGCTTTTAGAGGTAAAGAAGCAGACAGTGGGACAGTATGGGAATGTGGTTTTGCAAGTGCTTTAGGTAAAAAAGTATATGCTTATATGACAAATACTTCAGATTATCTACAAAGATTTGATGATGCTAATAATTTAGATAACGGTCTTTATGTGGATTCAGAAGGTAAAATCATAGAAGATTTTGATTATCCTATAAACTTAATGATTGCATGTTCAACTGAGATAATTGAAGGTGAGTTCAAAGATGCATTAGAGCATATAAAAGAGAGCATAACGCTATAGGCAAATTTAGAAGTTACTTTTGTATGATATAATCTTTCTTTATGATAAAGGCTAAAATATGATGGATTTTTTTCACCGCCAGGTGCAACTATGGGGAGAAGATACTCAAAATCTTCTTCAGACTAAAAAGATTGCTGTAATAGGCTCAGGTGGACTAGGTAGTTCTTTAGCTTTTGCTTTGGGAGCTAGTGGTATTGGTGAGATTCATATGGTTGATTTTGACGAGGTATCTCTTCATAATATTCATCGCCAAATCGCTTTTAAAGTTGGAGATGAAGGCAAAAATAAAGCCGTTATAAATGTACAGCTTATTGAACAAAGATGTCCTTATGTAAAGGCGATAGCACATGAGTGTAACTTTGAAGAATTTTCTAAAAAGAACATTGATGTTGATTTAATTATAGATGCGACTGATAATCTTCCAAGTCGTGGAGAAATAAATGAATATGCAAAAAGTAAAAACTTACCATGGCTTTACGGAAGTGTTGAAGCTTTTCATGGTCAAGTGTGTTTTATACAAAATTCATCTTTTACAGATGCATTTAAAATCATTAAAAAAACACCAGCAGGTATCGCGGCACCTATAGTTATGCACATAGCGTCTCTTCAAGCAAATCTAGCACTTAGATATTTAGCTGGACTTAGCGTTAAAAAAGATATGCTTTATTATTTGTTTTTTAATGAAGAAGGCGAGTTAATAACTCAAAAATTTGGTCTTCCTAAGCCCTAGGCTTAGAAGACTACTTTATAAACCTTGAGTCTGAACGAATAGAACTAACTTCACTACTACTAGATTTCATCCATCCATTTCTAACTTCACCATCAATTTTATCAAAATTTTCAATATAAGGTTTTATATCTAAAAGAGGAGTACCATCAAGGATATCAACACCCTTAATAGTTACAATATTTTCTTCCACACTAACAAGTTCAACAACAGAAAGACCTATTGAATTTGGGTGCATTGGTGTTCTTGTAGAAAATACCCCTCTTAAAGTATTTGTTTTATCATTAAAAGGAACAACACTAAGTTCATGAGCACTTATTTTGTGAAAATAATATATCAAGTATACATGACTGAATCCATCTAAATCTTTCAGCCCTTCTTGAAACTCTTTTTTAAACTCTATTGTTGCGTACATACCCTTAGCGCCTTTTGGTTGAACAGGCATATTTTCTAGATAAGAATATGGCGATTTTATGATAGCAATTTGATTTAGAGGAATGTTCAAATAATATACTTTATGTTTTTACTCTTCTTTATGAATAATCTTAAATATAGATGACTGAGCATCAACTTTCTTTTTAAGTTTATCAGCCTCTACGAGAGTGATTGCATGTTGTTTTAAAGCCTCGTCTACCATTCTTTGAGAAAGATATGCATGTTTCATTTTACTTATTTCCTTTATACTTAATATAAAATTATAGTATATAAAGTATAATATAAGGTTAATAAAAGATTTTTTGTGGACATTTTAATTTATAAGTCAGAAATATATTCCGATAAATCTTCAATATCTTCATCACTAAGTTTTTTTACTTGACTTTTCATCACGTTTTTAAGATCACCACCGTAACTTCCATCTTTATAGCCATGTAGTGCTTTTTCAAGCTTTTCTTGACTCCACCCTTGAATAATTTGTGACTTTCCTAAAGCTGCTTGATCAGCATTTTTACCATGACAACTCGCACATTTTTTAAAAAGATATTTGGGACTTAATTTTGCTTTTTCAACAACTACTGTCACCTTTGTTCCATCTTTTAGAATCTTTGTTTTTTCAACTTTATTTGTATCTTCACTACATCCAACTAACAATAGGGCTAATACTATAGATAGCAAAATTTTCATTTCAAAGCCTTTTTACTTTTTTATGAGTATATCGTTAAAGTACTTCTAATACATTTAAGATATAATTGCACTAATTTAAATAAGAGATAATATATGAATTTTGAACCATATCCATTTGAAAAACTAAACACTTTGCTAGAAAATATAACACCTAATAATAACTATGAAGCTTCAGCTTTAACTATAGGTGAGCCTCAGTTTGAAACACCAGAGTTTATTCAGAACTCACTCTGTGAAAACTCTGCACTTCTTAAAAAATATCCAAAGACTTCAGGAGAATTAGGGCTAAGAAATGCTCAAATAAATTTTGTAAAAAAAAGATTTAATGTAGAACTAAAAGATGAAGAAATCATTCCCACATTTGGAACCCGTGAAGTACTTTTTAATTTCCCTCAGTTCTTACTTTTTGATAAACAAAACCCAATTATGGCTTTTACAAATCCTTTCTATCAAATCTACGAAGGAGCTGCAATAGCTTCAAAAGCTAAGATGCTTCTTCTAAACATGGATGAAAAAAATAATTTTAAACCTATAATTGATGAAGAAGAACTTAGTAAATGTGACTTAGTAATTATAAACTATCCGAACAACCCAACCTCTGCAACTATTTCACTTGAAGAACTTAGCAAATTGGTTAAACTAAGTATAAAACATAACTTTGTACTAATCAATGATGAGTGTTACAGTGAAATTTATACAGATAAACCAATCCCATCACTTTTAGAAGCTTCTATACATGTAGGAAATACTACTTTTAAAAACATATTAATTGTAAATTCTATTTCAAAACGTTCATCAGCTCCAGGACTTCGTTCAGGATTTATAGCAGGTGATAAAAATATTTTAAAAGAGTACATGAAATATAGAACTTATGTTGGTTGTGCTTCTCCACTTCCTCTTCAAAGTGCTGCTGAAGATGCATGGAATGATGAAGAGCATGTAAAAGTTGCAAGAAAAGTTTACAAAAAAAACTTTCAAATGGCTAATGAAATACTTGGAACTAAAATTCCAAAAGCAACATTCTATATCTGGCTAAAAGTTGAAGATGCATTAGAATTTACTAAAAAGCTCTATAAAGAGTACAATGTAAAAGTACTGCCTGGTGAATATTTAGCAAGGCAAAATAGCCAAGGGGAAAATCCTGGAAAGGATTTTGTAAGAATTGCTTTGGTTGAGAATGAAGAAAAAACAAGAAGTGCATTAATTAGAATTAAGGAGTGTTTAGCATGAAAATAGAGGACTTAAAGGCAAAAGTATTAGAGGCACAAAATAATTCAGATATAGCTTCTTTATATGTTCTAGAGCAACAGGCATATGATATATTTGATGAAGAAACACTCCAAGGCTATTATGCAAATATCCTTGATTTAGCATTAGAAAAGTTAACAGACACACTTGAGGCTCATAGAACTATGGATATGACAGAAGTTCAAGACTTTGCAACAACAAGGGCACTTTACGAGTACGCCATGGAATATTATCATTCTGATAACATCTCAGATGCTAGTGCCCTTTTTGAAGTTCTAAGTGGACTTACAAATGATACAAATTTCGCGAATGCATTAAAGTTACACTGGGTAGCATCTTCAGAAAACATAAATCTTGACGACTTTATGTCAAATATTGCGGATATGGCTAAAACTCAAGAGTCAGGTACATTTTACATAAGTGCTTTCTCTACAGAGGCACAGAAATTGCTTGATAATAGTAAATTAGAGGAGAAGTAGATAAATGAAAATTCATTTTATCGGAATTGGTGGAATCGGAATATCTGGTTTAGCACAGTATATGCACTACAAAGGTCATGAGATTAGTGGTTCTGATATATCTGACTCAGTCATTACTAAAAAACTTCGTGATTTAGGTATAAAAGTGACAGTTGCTCATAGTAAAGATGCTATAAATAATCAAGACTTAGTAATTCACTCAGCAATCATTCGCCCTGATAATCCTGAAATAGTGGAAGCTAAAGCAAAGGGAATCGAAGTATTGGCCCGTCGAGAAGCTCTTCTTCAAATTCTTGACACTTCAAAAGTATACTCTATCGCAGGTGCTCATGGAAAAAGCACAACCACTGCAATTTTGACAGCTATCATGGATGGTTCTGCGATTATTGGGGCAGAATCTAAAGCTTTTGGATCAAATGTAAGATACGATGAAACGACTGATGTTATGATTTTTGAAGCAGATGAAAGTGATGGTAGCTTTATAAATTCAAATCCTCACTGTGCCATAGTTATAAACGCAGAACCTGAACATATGGAATATTATGACTATAACTATGAACTATTTTATGAATCTTACAAAACATTTATCAACTCTGCTTCATGTCGAGTTTTAAATGCAGAAGATCCATTTTTAAGTACTTTAAGAGATAAAATAGAAGCTACATGGTTATATCCAAGTACAGATATTAAAAATATAGAATTTGTTCTTATTAATGAAGAACCACACACAAGATTTCAGCTTAAAGATATGGGCTCTTTTGATGTTTGGGGATTTGGGAAACATATTGCACTAGATGCTGCTCTTGCTATTTTAGCGGCAAATGAGTCTATGGACATAGAAGAGATAAGATCTAATATCCTTACGTTTAAAGGAATTAAAAAACGTTTTGATATTATAGCAAATCAAGAGGGAAGTGTAATAATTGATGATTATGCTCACCACCCTACTGAAATTAAAGCAACTTTTGAGGCTGTTAAAGAATATGCTCTATTAAAAGGACTAGATAAGATTACAGCTATTTGGCAACCGCACAAATACTCTCGAACCATTGATAATCTTGAATCATTCATCAAGTGTTTTGAAGGGGCACAAGAGCTAATAATTTTACCTGTATGGTCAGCTGGGGAGACTCCTCGTGACATCGATTTTAAAGAAAACTTTAAACAGTACAACCTAACAATGGCCGATACAATTAAAAGAGCAAACAATATTATAACCGTAGTTAAAGATAAAAAGACTTTAAAAACCTTAGATAAAGGCCTTATAATAGGTTTTGGCGCAGGTGATATAACTTACCAAATTAGAGGAACAAATTAATGGCATACATAGCGGGATTAGTAATAGTAGGTTTTTTCTTTTTAGCACTACACTACTTTACAGAATTAACAAAACCTCAAAAAATAATAGTCACAGTTTCAGTTTTAGTAGTAGTACTGGGTGCAATTGCATATAACGCATACAGTAATGTTAAAAGAGAGAAAATGCTAAATGTTGTTATGAAATTCAACCAAAATAAAACCGTTATTTGTAATGGAATTAATATTAATAACTCGGACTATACTATTAGTATAGGAACTTACACCTTTATTGGTAAAAAAAATACTCCAAATTACGGTCAAATGATTAGCGCTTCTGATTGTGAATAGTTAATATCAATATTTAACAACATATTCAGTATAATTTCGCTATACTTCCGCCAATGAAAGATGATTCTAGTTACATCTTTAGTCGACTTTGTATTGATAACACCTGTTAACAGTTAAATTCACCTAAAAATTAGACTTTATATTAGATTTTCAACCACCTTGTTAACAGGGTGTATTAAAACACAAAGGATTTATAATGGCAACATTAGTAAATGGTACAGTAAAATGGTTCAATAGTGAAAAAGGTTTCGGTTTTATCGAGCAAGAAGATGGTGGAAAAGATGTATTCGTACATTTCCGTCAAATTAACAGCAACGGTTACGATCGTGTTTCACTAAACGAAGGTCAAAAAGTTACTTTCGAAATCGGTGAAGGTCAAAAAGGCCCTCAAGCAGAAAACGTTACAGGTCTGTAATCTTTCTCTAATTGAGTAGAATTTTTTCTGCTCAATACCTCTTCAAAACTTCTCTTTAAAACTCTAAATATATTACTTTTACTACTAAATCCCCCTATTTAATGATTAATTTAAGTTTACTTTTAATTAAAGTATATAAAATACATCATCACTGATTTTTAGGTGAATATTTCACAGGAGTTCTCATGAAAAAAATAAATAAAAAAGTTATGGCTATAGGCTTAATCGCCACATTGGCTATACCTGCATTTTCAGCACAGTTTATCACAATTGGTACTGGTGGTGTTACTGGTACTTATTATCCAACAGGTGGTGCTATTTGTCGCATGATGAATAAGCTCAAGAAGACAACTAACATTAGATGTTCAGTAGAATCTACTGGTGGCTCTGTATATAATGTCAACAGCATTAATGCAAATGAACTTGACTTTGGTATTTCTCAAAGTGATACTGCTTTTCAAGCCTACAAAGGACAAGGAAAGTTTCAAGCTCATCCGGTTAAAGGGTTAAGAAGTGTTATCGCTATCTATCCTGAACTTCTAGCATTTGTAGTTAGAAAAGATTCTGGTATTAAAACAATGGCTGATCTTAAAGGCAAAAAATTAAATATAGATATTCAAGGTTCAGGCACAAGAATGTCAGTAGACACAGTATTTGATGCACTTGGGATTAAAGAATCAGATTTAGCTTTAGCAAATGAGTTGAGATCTGCAGAAGGTCCAACAATGCTTAAAGATAATAAAATTGATGGCTACTTCTACACAGTTGGTCATCCAACAGCAAACATTAAAGATGCTGCTAACTCAGTAGATATTGATTTAATAAATATAGATAGTAAAGAGATAGATGCTCTTGTAGCAAAATATCCATACTATGCAAAAGGTATTATCTCTGGTAGTTATTACAAAGGTGTAGAGCATGATACAACAAGTATTGGTGTAAAAGCTGTTTTAGTTACAAAAGATAGTATTGATGATAAAATTGTTTATACTCTTACAAAAACTATTCTAGATAACTTTGAAGCATTTAAAAAACTTCACCCTGCCTATAAATCTATTACGAAAAAATCTCTTTTAGATGGCTTAGCTGTTCCTCAACATCCAGGAGCTATAAAAGCATTTAAAGAAGCAGGTATCTTATAATACCGCTAGAGTATTCATTTTCAGTAAATAAGGGTGGTATAGATGATAGATAATAATCATAAAGACAAAGAGAATCCAGGTTTTGATGAAGAGTTTGTTGAAAAAGAAGAACAACTTGTAGAAAAACTAGAAGGACAGAGAAATCTTCCAGAGGGTTCTTGGCAACACTGGTTAATTGTAATTATTGCATTCATGTGGTCAATGTATCAAATATATGTAGTAGTAGTTCCCGTAAATAGTATTTTTATTAGAACATTTCACCTTGCGTTTGCTATGTCTTTAGCCTTCGCGATGTATCCAATGTTTAAGACTAAAAAAACTATGACTACTATCCCTTGGTTCAACTTTTTAATAGGTCCAGCTGCTGTTGCTGGTGCATTATATATATTTTTTAACTATGATGCACTAAATGCAAGAAGCGGTTTGTGGTCACACCTTGATATAGCAATGGGGCTGATTACTATTCTTCTACTCTTAAAAGCAGCTAGAAGAACATTAGGGCTTGCCCTTCCAATTATTGCAGTACTATTTATGATTTATGACTATTTGGGGCAGGATATGCCAGACCTGATAGCTCATAAAGGTGCTAGTATAAGTAAAATCGTTGGTCAAATGTACCTTACAACTGAAGGTATTTTTGGTGTTCCATTAGGAGTTAGTGCTAGTTATGTTTTCTTGTTTGTACTTTTTGGTGCATTGCTTGAACGTGCAGGAGCTGGTAAGTATTTTATTGACTTAGCTTATGCACTTTTAGGAAAGTATGATGGTGGACCTGCAAAAGCTTCTGTTGCTGCATCTGGAATGATGGGAATCATCTCAGGAAGTTCTATTGCAAACACAGTAACAACAGGAACTTTTACTATTCCTCTTATGAAAAAGCTAGGTTTTCCGGCACATAAAGCAGCTTCTGTGGAGGTTGCAGCATCTACAAATGGTCAACTGATGCCTCCTATAATGGGAGCAGCAGCTTTTATTATTGCTGAGTTTTTAGGTCTTGATTATACCGATGTTATTATGGCAGCTGCTATTCCGGCTTTTGTGAGTTATTTTGCTCTTTTTTATATTGTTCACTTAGAAGCAAAAAAGCTAGGAATCAAAGGAGAAGATGCTTCAAAACTAGAAGTAGCATTTGATGTATTTAAAAGGGGCGTGCATTACATTATCCCTATTTTCTTCTTAATGTACACACTTATAGTTTTAAGACAATCACCTCAAATGGCAGCTTTTAATGCCATCATGTTTATGATGCTTATTATGGTTGTTCAAAGACCAATTTACGCCTATCTTGAAGGTAGAAAAATAGATTTACCTGTCATTATTAGTGGTTTTACTGATATAGGACATGGTATGGTAAATGGAGCTAGAAATATGGTTCCTATTGCTATCGCCACTGGTGTTGCTGGTATAGTTGTAGGTTCTATCACTCTAACTGGTGTTGGACTAATACTATCAGAGGTTATCGAAGAGTTGTCTGGTGGATACATAATTGCTATACTATTTTACACAGCAATTGTCTCTCTTGTCCTTGGTATGGGACTTCCAACAACTGCAAACTATATAGTTATGGCTTCACTAACTGCACCAGTAATTATGCAGTTAGCTGGAGATACAGGTTACCTTATACCTGCAATAGCAGCGCATCTATTTGTATTTTACTTCGGTATTTTAGCAGATGATACACCGCCAGTTGGTATGGCCGCCTACGCCGCCGCCGGGATTGCAAAAAGTGATCCCATAAAGACAGGGTTACAAGGTTTTGCGTATGATATAAGAACAGCAATTTTACCATTTGCTTTCTTTTTTAACAACAAACTACTTCTTATATCCGGAGTAGATGCCTTTGATCCAAATGATCCTTCAAAATGGCAGTGGATTACAAACCCTATGGAAATAGCTATTATATTTTTAACTGCTGTAGCCGGTATGTTTGCTTTTTCATCTGCTACTCAAGGTTGGGTTTTAAGAAAAACGACTATTGCAGAAAGATTAGTTCTTTTAGCAGTTGTTCCATTTATGTTAGTTCCAAATATGACTTCACAATGGTTAAGTCTTGGCTCTGAGTTTATCTCATACATAATTGGTTTTATACTATATGGTATTGTTTACTTTGGTCAAAAACAAAAAATGAAAAATATTCAAATTAAAATTTAAGGAAATAAAATGAAAAAAATTATATTATCAACAGTTGCAGTAATGTCAATTGCAGCAGCTGTTTCGGCAGCTGATGTATCAGCAGATTCAGTAGAAAATGCACTAAAAGATGGCAAGTTTACAATGGATGCAAGAGTTTTCTATTTTGATAGAAGTTTTGACACGTCAGGTAAAGATAATGTTACTTCACTGACAGCTGGTGGAATTATGAAATATACTACTAAAAAGTATATGGGTCTTACTGCTGGATTAGCTTATTATAGTAGTAATAGTATTGCTGGTCTTTATTCTAAGCAAGATGGTGCAGGATCAAACAACTTAACAAGTGATGGTGATAACATCAATATACTTGGTGAAGCTTATTTACAATATGATAGAGGTAACTCTATGTTAAAAGTTGGACGTCAAAAACTTGACACTCCACTAATGAACAATCACGATCTTCGTACAATAGCTACATCATATGAAGCAGCTATTGTAAAAAACAAAGATATTCCAGGAACTGAGGTTGAACTTGGTTATGTTTGGGCATTTACTGATTTAGGGTCTAACCTCAATGACTTTTCAGATAATGAATCTGCTTGGGGAGATAAAGGTCTTGCATATGTACTTGTTAAAAATAACAGCATAAAAGAGCTAAAAATTAAAGCACAATACGTCAAAACTGTATCGGACGAATACGAACTTGTTGGGGCAGATACAGATATAGATATTACTGATTATAAATATGCAGATGTTTCTTATGCAATACCTTTTGGTAAAAGTACATACGTTAAAGCACAGTATGGTGGAAATGCATATAACACTGGTGACGACTCAACAATGGTAGGAGCAAAAACAGGTACAACTCTAGGTATGTTTGATGTAGCTGTTCTATATAATCAAATCCAAGATAATGAATTTAAAGCTGTTGAAGCTGGTCCAATGTATTCAGATTGGCAACAAGGGTATGGTAACTATGAGCCTAGTACAGCTTTTGGTGGGCAAGTTACTGTAAAACCTATGGATGACTTAAGTGTAAAAGCTGGTTATGTTGATGTTTCAGCTGATGAAGATAGCGTTAAAGATGATTATACAGAAATTAACATTGACGCAAACTATAAGATCAATAATATTTCAAAAGTAAGAGTTAGATATTCAATGAAAGACCAATCAAGCAAATCAGAAGATGCAGGTGCTGAAGATAGAAATGACTTTAGAGTTATTTACTACGTAAGCTTCTAGTTCTACCTATACAAAGGAGATTTTCTCCTTTGTATAAAATACAATTCCCCATAATATACATCACCTCAGATGCAATAATAAAAATTCAGCTAAAATTCTACTAACAAAGCAATCAATAGGTATAACAAAAAAATTATGTCAATAAACAAAACTTCCAAGCTAGAATTACTTATTAGTCAACTAGATTTAACTGAGCATATAGAGCAATTTAAAAGCTTTTTTTCACGCAATAGCTCTCTTTACATCGAAGGTGACCAAGAACTACACTTTCGCTTCATAAAAGCACTCGACAAAGTGGAGTTTAACTCTCCCCCAAAAGTTGCAGACTTTCATGAAATAAAAGGACATCTTAAAAAAAGAGGTGTACTTAACTTTGAACAAATCTTTGAGGTAGTAAAAGTAGTTAGATACTTTCGTTACTTTAAAAAGCGTGAACTTGAAGGCATTATCGGTGAGTGGATGAGCAAGTTTGAAGTTCATGAAAAGTTTCATAATGTAGAGAAGTACTTTACTATAGATGGTAAATTTGAAGAAAATCTCGATGAGATACTATTTGGTTTGAGTGCTAGAATTAAAGAGCACAAGAATAATATGAGCGCTTCTATGAAGAGGATGATGTCAAGTTCTAAACTTGCTGGTTATCTGGTAGATACTCAGATTCACTATGTTAACGATGAAGAGTGTGTTTTAGTTCGTGGTGGATTTAACCATGTTTTAAAAGGTGCAGTCATTGGACGAAGTAGTGGTGGATTTTTTTATGTATCACCAGACAGCATCTTAAAGTCAAAAGAACAGATAAGGTTTATACAACAACAAAGAGATGCTATCTTTTATACTTACGCAAAAGAGTTTTCATCTACACTCTCAGAAATTCAGCCTTTCATAGCTTACATAGACAAAGAATTTACAAAGTTTGACAACTACCAAGCTAGAGTATTGTTTGCAAGAAGCAAAGACTTAAAATTAGTCAAAACAAAAAATGACTCTAAAATAATCCTAAAAGATTTTATCCACCCTGCTCTACATAAAGCGAAACCTGTAACTGTTGACTTTAGTAAAAACATACTTATGGTTACTGGTGTAAATGCCGGTGGTAAGACTATGTTGCTTAAGTCTATCTTAGCATCTGCATTAATGGCAAAGTATATTATACCTATGGCTTTAAATGAGCATAAGTCACATATTGGTAATTTTAAATCCGTCTTAGCAATCATCGATGATCCACAAAATGTAAAAAATGACATATCAACTTTTGCCGGACGGATGCAAGAGTTCTCCAAAATCTTTGAGTTTAAATCGGCACTAGTTGGAATAGATGAGATAGAACTTGGAACAGATAGTGATGAAGCAGCTGCACTTTTTAAAGTCATACTCGACGACCTTATAAAAAGAGGACAAAAAGTTGTAGTTACAACTCACCATAAACGTCTAGCTGCATTAATGGCTGACCGTGATGATGTAGAGCTTATGGCAGCAATCTATGATGAAGAACAAAGAATGCCTACTTATGAGTTTATGCAGGGAATCATAGGTAAGAGTTACGCTTTTGAGACAGCAAGCAGATATGGCATCTCTAATGCAATTGTTAAAGAGGCTAAAAGTGTTTATGGAGACAATAGTGAGAAACTAAGTCTTCTTATAGAGAGAGGCTCACAACTTGAACGTGAACTAAAGCAAAAGCATAAAAAAGTTGACGATAAATTAGAAGAGTTAAGACTTAAAGAGTTAGATTTCAAAGAAGAAAAAGAACTCTTATTTAAAGACGTAGACAAACAAAAGAATGAACTTAGAAATAGTTACGCATTGGCTATAAATGAAGCAAAAACAGCAGCAAAAGCTGGAGATTCCAAAGCTATTCATAGAGCTATGAGTAAAGCCAATAAAGAGCTTCCAAAAGAAGAAAAAACTCCTGCACTACACAAACACAAGTTTAAGGTTGGTGATTTTATCAAATATAGAACAAACAAAGGTTCTATAATCTCTATAAAAGACGATAAAGAAGCACTTATAGAAGTTGGTGGGATGAGGCTTAGAGTAAAGACTAAAGATTTAAAACCGACTAAAAATATAGTAGTTAAACCCCAAACAAGTATTAAAGTAAATGTAGAAAAACGCTCAGGTCTAAAATGTGATTTACATGGCATGAGAGCAGAAGAAGCAGAAGAGGTTCTTGATAAATTTCTCTCAGATGCACTTCTTAATGGTTGGGATGAAGTTATTGTTTATCATGGTATCGGAACAGGTAAATTGTCTTATGCTGTTAAAAACTTTCTAATAGCACACCCAAGCGTTAAGAAATTTGAAGATGCCCCTCAACATTTTGGTGGCTTTGGCGCTAAAATAGTCACACTTTAAACAGTTATTATGATAATATTGTGATATAAATTAACAAAGGCTATTCAATGAAAATATTTCTGTCACTTTTACTTATGTTTACGTTTGCGTTTGCTTCGTATATAGACAACTTCGCATCTGAGGCTAATTATTCAAGAGACTATAAGTCGGCACTAAAGCAAGCAAAAGAGCAAAATAAACTTATTATGCTTGTTGTTGTTGGAGACTACTGTCCTTGGTGTAAAAAATTTGAAAGAAAAACACTAAGCTCTTCTGTAATTAAAGACAAAACATCAAAAGAGTTTGTTCCTGTTATCATAGACAGAGTAAATGATGAAGGTACATATCCACCTGAATTTCACAGTAAACTAATTCCTACTGTTTACTTTATAAACCCTGCAACACAGAAACATGTATATGAATCTCTTGGTTATATGAAGAAAAAAGAATTTTCTAAAGAGATGGATGCAGCTTTAACAAGTTATACAAAAGAGAAAAAATAATGAAAAAGCTAATATTATTTTTACTAATTACTAGTTCTCTTTTTTCACAAACTTTTTTTACTTTAGACAATTTAAAATCACTTCGTATTTATATGGTTGCTAGTACCGACCTTATAACTATAGAAGAAAAAGCGACAATAAAAGAAAATGTTATTAAAAGATTAGCTGCGGCAGGTTTTATATTTGGAGAACCTGACGCAACTAATTTTATGGTGAAAATTCAAACAGTAGATATAGAAGATTCTCATGCTATACATATTCAAATAGCTTTAGCAGAAGACGTTATAACTTCACGTCCTGATAATATACATACTTTTGCATTTACTTACTTTTTAGATGATTTTATAGAGTCTGATAATCCATATACAGATATAACAGAATCAGTTGATTTCTTACTCACAGAATTCTTAGATTCATATAAAGACGATAATGAATAAAAAAATAGCCATCATTGGTGGTGGTGCTTCTGGACTCTTATGTGCAATTTTTTGTGCAAGAGAGTCTTTTGAAGTAGATGTATTTGAGCAAAATTCCAAGTGTGCCAAAAAAATTCTAGTCTCCGGAAACGGTCGCTGTAATATTACAAATAAAAATTTATCCACAAATGACTTCTTTAGTAACAATCCTTCTTTTGTAATAGATGCTCTAAATAGTTTTGGTTTTAATGAATTTACTAACTTCGCATCTAGTATAGGTCTTCTTTTGGATGTAAAAGGTGATGGAAGAGCTTACCCACTTAGTAACGAATCAAAAAGTGTAGCTTCATTACTATTATCACATGCTACAAATCTTGGCGTAAAAATACATACAGATACAAAAATCACAGACATAAAAGAACTAGTAACCAAGTATGATTCTGTAGTCATCGCATCTGGGTCTGAGGCGGCTGAGCATCTAGGTGGAAACTCAGATGGTTATGAGTTTGCAAAAGAGTTTGGACACAATATAATTCCAACCTACCCTTCTCTGGTACAGTTTCATTTAAACTCTGCCATTGCACATAAAATGAGTGGGGTAAAAACAGTTGGAGATGTAACTCTTCTTATTAACAACAAAAAAGATATCTCAACACATGGTGATGTTCTCTTTACAAACTATGGAGTTTCAGGTTTTGCCATTTTAGATATTTCTCAAAGAGCAAGTGTGGCTTTAATGGAGTATGCAAAAGTAGATATTTCTATAAACTTACTTCCATCTTTTAATGCACAAAAACTCTCAACTCATATAAACAACTTAGCTAAGTCTATGTCTGATTTCTCAGTTTTAGATGTTCTAGCTGGCTTAGTTCCTCTAAAAATAGCACAAGGACTACTTCAAAGCTTAGAAATACCACAAACAACAAAAGCAAAAGAAATACATACTAAATTAGCTAAAAAAATAGCAAACCAGATGCTAAACTGGCGTTTTGAAATTACAGATACGCATGGTTTTCGTCATGCTGAAGTCAGTGGTGGTGGAGTAGATACAAGTGAAATAAATCCGAAAACAATGGAATCATTAAAACAAAAAAAACTTTACTTCTGTGGTGAAGTATTAGATGTTTTAGGTAAACGTGGTGGGTATAATTTTGCCTTTGCCTGGGCTAGTGGCTACTGCGCTGCTAAGGACATCAGCAGATAAAATGTCATATTTGTTCTATATTTATATGATATAGTAATATATATGAAAAACTTTATCCTTCTTTTACTTTTTATTAGTACATTTGCTCAAGCACAAAACAAAGATGTATCTTTAGTTCTTCCATGGAAACATCAGTTTCAATTTGCAGGTTACTATGTCGCAAAAGAGATGGGCTTTTATGAAAAAGCAGGTTTAAGTGTAAACATCAAAGAATACAATTTAAAAAGAGACAACACAAAAGCGGTCTCTAGTCAAAAATTTGACTTTGGCATCGGGCATTCATCTCTT
>JBLIEY010000048.1:0-18044 GCA_047633475.1 Sulfurimonas sp. | reverse complement strand
TGGTGGTGTCGTTACTCCAATCTTTTTTATAGGCGCAACTAGCGGTAATTTATTTGGTAGTTTAATGGGTGATAATATATCTTTTTTTGCTGCTCTTGGATTTATTAGTGTACTAGCAGGAACAACTAACTCACCGATTGCTGCAACTATCATGGCCATGGAATTATTTGGTATAGAAATAGCTCACTACGCTGCCATATCCGTAGTAATAAGTTTTTTCATGACTGGACATAGAAGTGTATTTCCTTCTCAGATATTAGCAATGAAAAAATCAGATATGTTAGATATAAAACCTGGAGACAGTATTGCTGATGCACAAGTATCTATTAAAGATGCTGACATAAATAAAATAAGGGATATAGGGCAAAGACTCCAATACAAACGAAAAAAACGTCAAGAAAATTCAAATCCTAAGAAATGATAACACTCTCACAAACTATTTATCCATAAAATATCATAGATAATACTTATTTTTCGTTATTTAAGGACATTCGCTATATAATCCAAAAAAACAATTAATTGGACGAATTAAAATGAATATAAAACAAAATTTATTTGGTGGAATAACTGCAGCTGTAATAGCCTTACCCTTAGGACTCGCGTTTGGCGTAGCTAGTGGATTAGGTGCAACTGCCGGAATTTATGGAGCTATAATTTTAGGTTTTTTTGCTTCTTTATTTGGTGGAACTCCATCACAAATATCTGGGCCGACTGGACCAATGACTGTTGTTATTGCAGCAGCAGTGATTAGTCTTAACAGCGATATAGGACTAATAGTGAGCACAATTTTACTAGCAGGTCTTTTTCAAATCTCATTTGGTTTAGCAAAAATAGGTAAATTTGTACAATATATTCCTTATCCTGTAATCTCGGGCTTTATGAGTGGAATTGGTATCATCATAATCATCCTACAAATCAACCCATTCCTAGGACTAGAAACTGATGCTTCTGTTGTTCATATACTCCTATCACTTCCATCAAATATATCCCAAACAAATATATATGCATTTATAATAGCAACAGCAACTCTTTTAATAATGTTTTTTACACCAAGTAAAATAGCCAAAATGATTCCAACCCCTCTCATCGCCCTTATAATAATCACTCCAGTAAGCATATATTTTAATTTTAACGTTCAGACTATAGGTGAAATTCCGGCAAGTCTACCATCAATTATATTTCCAAGTTTAAGCTTTGAGAATTACACAACTGTAATTACATTAGCATTTACTTTAGCTATTTTGGGAACTATAGACACTCTACTTACATCTATTGTCGCAGACTCAATTACAGGGACTAAACATAAGCCAAATAAGGAACTAATAGGTCAAGGTATTGGTAATATGTTTTGTGGGCTAGTCGGTGCTCTCCCTGGTGCAGGTGCTACCATGAGAACCGTTATAAATATAAAAAGTGGTGGCACGAATAAAATATCAGGGATGATTCATTCTATGATTTTATTAGTTGTTGTTCTTTTTTTAGCTCCCTTAGCATCTCAGATTCCACTCGCTCTCTTAGCTGGAATTTTGATTAAAGTCGGGATTGATATTTTAGATTATAGATTTTTATCTATATGGAGAGACTCACCTAAAAATGACCTAAGTGTTATGTTAGTTGTATTTTTTATAACTGTATTTATAGACCTTATTACAGCAGTTGGTGTTGGTATTGTTTTAGCATCTCTTCTAATTGTATATAGAATCACAAAAGAAGCAAAAATAACTTTAGTAGATACAAATCAAGAAGATACCCAATCACTATATAACCTAAGCGATAAAAAAATAAGAGTTATAAAGATTAATGGTGCTTTCTTCTTTGGTTCTAGTACTGCTTTTCAAAGTGAAACAAACTCCATCTTGGATACAAAAGTTGTTATCATAGATATTTTAGATGTGCCGTTTATGGATATAACTGCTATATTTACACTAAAAGATCTTATTTCTAAACTAGAAAATGATGCGATAGAAGTTATTATAGTTTCAAATAATAAATATAAAGTTAAACTCTTAAAACTGAATAAAACTCATATTTTTGACAATGTAAAATTTTATAAAGATATGAAAGAAGCTACAATAAATATCACAACAACATAAAATTTTTTATGCGTTATGAATCTTTTTAGCTTGTACAACTGCTCTAGCAAAGGTTCTATGCATATATTCTTCGCCTATTAATGCAACAATATTATGCTTATACAAATCTTTAAAAACATTGTCATTTGTACCAGAAGTCAAGATAAGAGTGCCATTATCCTTTAGTAGTTTTATGGTTACTTCAAAATTATAAAGAGCGGTAGAATCTATAAAACTTACATGCCTCATTCTAATAATTAATATTTTTGATGGTATACCTATCTCTTTTATCAGTTCTGCATATTGTTTTGCTGAGGCAAAGAACATAGGACCACCAACCTCATAAACAGATATCCCTTTAGGAAGATTTTCATAATTGTCTATATCATCTATATCATTGCTTACAATTAATTCAAGACCATTAACACTAGCCATTCTCTGCATAAATAAAAGTGATGACAATACGATTCCAACTTCAATCGCAACCGTTAAATCAACAATTACTGTAAGTAAAAAGGTAGAAACTAATACAATATAATCAAAGGGTGATCCTTTTAAAATAGATAAAAAAGATTTCCATTCACTCATTTTGTAAGCGATAACTATCAAAATTCCAGCAAGACAAGACATAGGTATAAGTTTTGCGAAATCTATGAAAAAAAGTAATATTAAAAGTAAAACTACAGAATGTGTTATACCAGCAATTGGTGTTCTACCACCATTTTCTACATTCGTTGCGGTTCTTGCAATTGCTCCAGTAGCAGGGATTCCTCCAAAAAATGGAGTTACTATGTTTGCTATACCCTGAGCAATTAGTTCTGTATTTGAGCGATGATTTCCACCAATCATACCATCTGCTACAACGGCAGATAGAAGAGACTCAACACCGCCTAATAAAGCAATAATAAAAGCAGGAACTATATATGTATATAAATTAGATAATTCAAAATTTGGAATAGAAAAAGTTATATCATTTGGAATTGTTCCAAAAAATGTTTCTATAGTTGTAACTGGAAAATTAAAAAAATTCACTAACAGTGTAATAAATACAATAGCAATAAATGAGCCTGGAATCTTAGTAGTAATATATTTAAAATTGGTTGTTATTAAAATAGTAGCAACAGTAATTGCTAATGCAAATAAATTCATATCACTAATATGTTCAATATAAACTACCCATTTTTCAAAAAACGCTGATGGAAGTTTCTCTATATTTAACCCCAAAGCATCTTTAATCTGCGTTGTAAAAATAACTAAAGCTATTCCACTTGTAAAGCCAACAATCAAAGGATGTGGAAAATATCTTAGTAAATTACCTAATTTAAATAATCCAAATAGAATTAATATCACTCCTGCCATTATTGTCGATATCATAAGTCCATTAATACCATATTGTTCTATTATTCCATACAAAATAATAATAAAAGCACCAGTAGGACCACCTATTTGTACTCTACTTCCACCAAAAATTGATATTATAAAACCTGCAATGATTGCCGTAATAATACCTTTTTCAGGTGAAACACCAGATGCAACAGAAAAAGCGATAGCAAGAGGTAATGCAACTATACCAACAATAAGACCTGAAATAATATCTGTAAAAATTTGTTCTTTGGAAATACCATTTTTTATAAGTGTGAAGAATTTTGGTTGAAACATTGTGTTTACAATACTCCTTATGAGTTTTGATATAACAATTTAGTAAGATTGTAAGCATATACGCTGTAGCATTAACTTCAATTGTTATTTTATAAAATCTATATGTTTTAAAATAAAAAAATCAGTCGAGTAATGTAGCTACTAATAAGATTTTATATCTGAGTTGTTTAACATTTTTTTGATGTTATAACTCTAACAATGTAGAAAAAACACTATATCACTGTGTTACATATAATATGCTTAATATGTTGGGTTATTTTGAGGGTTAGTTTAGAACAGCACCAACAATTACTGTTCTAATATAGAAAAATTATCTTGAAAAACTAAAACCTATAGAAAATTTTGTTATAGAGTTGTCATAATCAATTAAACTCTCACCATAACCACTGAATATTTTTGCATATACATAAGCATTATCTATTATAGGGTAAGAATATGTTGACTCTACTGCACCATATCCTGTTGACAAGTTTCCTCTTCCCATCAAAGTAAACATATGCTTACCAAAAAAGTAATTAAACTTTACCGAGCTATACCCTAGATAGTTCATAATATCAGGGTTATCATCGTCATCTGCAGTTCCAGGGAAAGGAGACTGTATTCTAATTTCAGTTAGAAGAGTTTTATGTTGAAATGAAAAATCAGAGTACATATAGTTTAAGCTTCTTGAACGATTTTCTGACTCATCATCATTACTACCTTGACCATTTGAAATATGCGCGGCACCAAGTCTTATAGACTTCAGGTTAAATATAGAGTCATTGTCTGACACTGGGAATTCAACAAAACCTTCAGGGTTGTAATTAGTCTCTCTAAATGGAGAGGAATCTGAGTAAATCTGCCAAAATGCCTTATGTGAATAAGCAATAAAATAACTCTCATTTAATCCAAAAAACCCTGTTCCAAGATATAACTTTAAACTAACTTGTAGTTCTGCCTCTATGTTAGTATATTCGTCTGTACTCACATAAGACTTATACTCTCCATTTCTAAATCCGTATGGTAGTATATAGTTTGCCTTATGAGGAATAAGCCCAAAATCTCTGTCTAACCATTTTTGCATAGCTCTTTTTGACTCAAAATTTTCTATCTCTGGAATCTCAAAAACATCAAATTCTTCTCCTTTTTTGCTATCTATATCAGCAGAAAAAACAGCTATACAAAAAAATAACAAAATTACAATGTATCTCAAATATTAAACCTTTACTCTGTCTTCTAAAGCTCTTGTAAGAGATAGAATATCTATGTTTTCTAAACTAACACCAGTAGGAACACCTTGGGCTATTTTAGAAAAGTTTACCTGATGTCCAATGAGTTTGTCTTCTATATATAAAATAACAGCATCATTAGAAATAGAAGGAGTAAGTGCAAAAATTATCTCATTTACTCCACCATCAACAATTTTAACAAGATGCGAGATGCTTAACTCTTCTAAAGAATCAAGAACAAAATACTTGCCATCAAACAATCCATTTTCCTCTAAAAGTAGTATATCTTTTGCATTCTCAATTATGCACAACACAGTAGCATCTCGTCGTTCATCAGAGCATATAGAGCAAAGTTCATCTTCACTCATACCACCACAGATAGTACATTTTTTCAAAGACCCAAGTGCATCTTCTATGGTGTTTGAAATTTTCATACCTACATAACTATCTTTTATAACCATATGATAGGCTAATCTTGTTGCTGATTTTTTACCGATTGTTGGCAATTCTTGCAAGGCATCTACTAAACGATTAAACTTATCTAAAGAGCCTTTCATTTATCACCTTTAGGTAAAAACATCCAAAGGCTTAAAGGTGACTTTAATACGCCTGCACTCTCTCTTGCCCACTCCGAAGAGCCAAAAAACATATCAGCTCTTAGTGCACCTTTTATAGCACCACCAGTATCTTCTGCCATTACTATCCTACTTACATCTTTTTTATTTATTGTAGCATCTAAAAATAACATACTACCTAATGGAATGTATTTTCTATCGACAGCAACTGAACGCTTAGGAGTAAGTATAACTCCAAGTGAGCCAGATGCTGGCTTTGTTTTTTCTCTAAAGTATACAACTGAATCATTGTAGTTTAAAACTTCATCAACTCTACTCGGATTTTGTTTAAACCATTCTCTTATAGTTTGAAGTGATATATCTTCAAGTGCTATCTCACCTTTGCTTACCAAATACTTTCCTATAGAGCTGTATTTATGTCCATTTTGGTTAGCAAAACCTAGATAAATAGTTTCTCCATTTTCTAGTATAACTCTTCCTGAACCTTGAACTTCTAAAAAGAAAAGGTCAATTTTAGAGTTTGTATAGCAAATAACATCGGCATCTACAACATTATCTTGCATCTGTTCTCTTGTATAGTAAGGGACCAACTTATTCCCCTCTATTTTTCCTCTTAACCTATAATTTTTCAAATCAGGGTAGATGCTACTCAAATCAACAATGATTAAGTCTTTTGGAGTGTTATATATCGGGTAAATATAAAAGTCGGTTTTAAGCAAAGAACCTTTTAAACTAGGTTCATAGTAGCCAGTTAATAGACCTTTTTCTTCTTCATCTTCACTTTGTACTTTATAAACACTAAACTCTCTTTGCAAAAACTCTTTTGAATTTTCACTTTGAGTTGCTTTGTCACATAAGTCACCATATATATGTTTAGTTTTTTTGCTCTGACAGCTATTTATAAATGAGCTTAAGGCCTCATCATAGTTTTCAGACTCCCAACTTGGAAGTTCATCAAAACTACTCTCATATAAATTTGTCTCAGGAATTTGAGGAAGTGTTACTTTGGATACGTTGGAACATCCTGAAAAAAATGTAATGATAAGTACTGTGATTATTATTGTTTGTCTCATAAAAAGAATTATACTTACATTAGATTAAAATAAGAGAGTTTTATAGATTACTTTAAGTACAATTTACTTAATTCTATTATCCCGTTTACTATAAACTGTACAGCGATTGCACCAACAACTAATCCCATAATTTTTGTGATTATATTTTGCCCAGTTAGTCCTAAAAACTTTTTAATATGTATAGAATTTTTAAAAGCAACATATATCAAAAAAGCATTTGCTAAAAAAGCTAAAGACATAGAAAGCATACCTACAAATGTTTCATGTTGATGCTCTAATATAATAATAGTAGTAAATAAACCTGGACCAAAAATAATAGGAATACCAAGCGGTATTACAGATAAATCATCGTACTCTTTTATCTCATCTACTTCATCATTGCTTATAGCTTTAGCTTCTTTAGTTGAACCCTGTATCATGTTCAAAGACATAAGTATAAGCACTATTCCACCTATAACTTTTAAAGAGTTTACATTTATCCCAAACATTTTTAAAAGAAAATCACCAGATATCATTACAACAAAAAATGCTACAACAATAGTTATAGTAGACTTATACGCTATTTTATTTATCTCTTGTTTTGTGATATTAATATGTAAAAGTGAGAGCATAACAGCACTTACCCCTATTGGATCAATAATCGCAAAAAACGTGATGGTTTGTTGTAAAAATAGTTCTAAAAAACTCTGCATTAATAATCTACCTTATATATATCTTTATGTTTAAATAAATAATTTTCGTATACTACTCCAATGAAGATGAGCTTCTACTTATTTAAGATTTCTCTTTTTAATAATATAAACATATAGTACTTATACAGATATTAAATTTAAAACGATATAATTGCAAAAAATATGTTAGGTGTACAACTACTATGCAAGAATTAAGCTATTACGAAATACTAGAAGTATCTAAAAATGCTGATAAAACAACTATTAAAAAAGCCTATAGAACTATGGCTAAAACTTATCATCCAGATAAAAATCCTGGAGATGAAGAAGCTGAACACAAGTTCAAACTGTGCAATGAAGCTTACCAGTGTTTAAGCGATGAAAAACAAAGAAGCATCTATGACCGTTACGGTAAAGAAGGTCTTCAGGGAATGGGTGGCGGAAGTCGTCGTTCTTCTGGTGGATTTGATGACTTAGGTTCTATGTTTGAGGATATGTTTAACGGATTTGGAGGCGGTGGTGGAAGAAGTCGTCAAAATCCTGAAGACATGGAAAAATACTCTTTAGATATGAATGTTGACATGTATCTATCTTTTAATGAGGCAATCTTTGGATGCGAAAAAGAGATAGAGTTTACATATAAAAAAGCTTGTAAACCATGTAAAGGTACTGGAGCTAAAGATGCTAAATTATCAACATGTTCTCAGTGTAAAGGGCAAGGTCAAGTTTACATAAAACAAGGCTTTATGACTTTCTCTCAAACTTGTCCAGTATGTCAAGGAACAGGTAGTGCTCCATCAGAAGCTTGTAGTAGTTGTGGCGGAAGTGGTTATGATGAAGTAAGAGAAACTGTAAGTATAAAAGTTCCTCAAGGTATAGATGAAGGCAATCGTTTAAGAGTTTCAGGAAAAGGAAATATTGGTAAACGTGGTTCACGTGGTGACTTATATGTAACTTTCACTGTAAAACCTGATAAACACTTCCAAAGAGAAGGTAATGACGTCTATATAGCTATTCCTGTGTTCTTTACTCAAGCTGTTTCAGGTGAAACTTTAACTATCCCATCACTTACTGGAGAGTTAGAGCTTAAACTTGATGTTGGAACAAAAGACAAACAACATTTTACATTTAGAGACGAGGGGATAGAAGATGTTCATGGGCACGGTAAAGGAAACTTAATCGCTCAAGTAAATATCACTTATCCAAAAAAATTAAATGACGAACAAAAAGAGCTTCTTACTAAACTACAAGATTCATTTGGCATCGAATCAAAACCTCACGAAGGTGTTCTAGACTCTGCAATTGACAAAATGAAAAACTGGTTTAAATAACCGGTTTTCACTAATTATTAAATATTTTTTAACTATTTAAGCAAGCTAATTTTGAAACAAACCCCTTTACCTTTATTTGAAACTTCAATTTTTCCATGAAGGTAATCTTCAATAATCATCTTGCTCATATAAAGTCCTAACCCTGTTCCATTCATTTCATTTTTTGTTGAAAAATATGGGTCAAATATCTTATTTAAAATATTTTTTTCTATTCCATTACCATTGTCACAAAGCTCAGTACTTACATAATTTTTATCATCATAGACTCTGATATTTATAAGCCCATTATCAATACCATGAGCCAATATTGCATCTTTAGCATTACTAATTATACTAATAAAGACTTGCATTAACTCTCTTGGATACGCTTTGACTTTTATCTCAGTTTCAATAGATGCTTTATAGCTAATATTGTTGTTTTTTAGACTGTCTTTCATTATTGAGTAGGTATCATCTAAAATATTTTTTATATTAACTTCTAAGATATCTTTATCTGGTTTGAAAAAGTTGCTAAAGTCATCAATTGTCTTAGATAGATGTTCTATCCTAGAAATTATCTTATGAAAGGCCTCTTCAACATCTTTCTCATTCAATTCATCGAGTGCAATATCTAAAAGTATATTGTTAGCATCCATAGACATAATAGCTAGTGGTTGCCTCCACTGATGAGCAATCATGCTAATCATCTCTCCCATAGCCGCATGACGAGACTGTGCAATTATCATCTTATCTTTTTTCTTTAATTCTGTTATATCCATAGCTGATGATATAATTGTACGAATTCCATCTATATTACCAAGTGGTGCTGAACTAAATTGCCAAATGAGAGTATCCCCATTTTTAGTTTTAATTTCAAACTCACCTTCATCAGTTTTGTCATTATTTGCGTAGAGTTTATCAATATTTTTTTTAACTACTGACATCTCATCCCTATAAGCATTTTTAGCCCATTTTTCTATAGTGTTGATTTCTGAGTAAGAATAACCTGTAAGTTCTTGCCAAACATCATTCACCAAAACAACCTCACCACTTTCATTATGAATCATAATCGGATTTGGAGCAAATTTAATAATGGTTTCTAATACTTGTTTTTTTTCTTCTATTAGTTTTGCTTGAGATAGTAATCTTTCTTGTTGTATAACCTGATCTGTGATATCATTAATAACACCATTAAATAATATACTATTATCTTCTAGTTTTTCCGGAGTTGCTTTTCCATGAAGCCAACGTAGACCTTTTTGCGGTAGGATTATTCTATATTTAAAATCCCAGATTTTCATTGTCTCTACTGATTCTTTAATCGATGTTCCAAGGTTACTTAAATCGCTTGGATGCAAGTATTTAAACATTGATGTAGAGTCGTTAAGAACTTCTTCTATGGATACTTCATATACACTTTCAACACCCTTACTTGCATAAGGAAAGCTTGAACTTCCATCTGAATAAATTTTATACTGAAAGATGACTCCAGGTATATTCTCAGTTAGTTTATAAAGTTTATTGTAGCTTTCTTTGAGCTTTTGTTCTAAAACCCTTTTTTCTGTAATATCTGTGTTAAATCCTACAAATCGTACAGCTTTTCCATGTTTATTAAATTGTGCTTTACCTCGACCTAAAATCCATTTCCATGAGCCATCTTTTGTTCTTAATCTAAATGAACATTCATAAATTCCTTTACCTTTTGAATCTAAGTAGTCATATACAAATTTACTTGTAACTTCTTTATCATCAGGATGAAGTAAATTAAACCAACTATCAATATCATGAACTATATCTCCTTTCTTATAACCTAGCATTTTTTCAAATTGTTCACTAAGAAAAAGTTCATTAGTTAATATATTCCAGTCCCATAAAGCATCTTGTGCACCATCAATAGCTAAGCTAAAACGATTTCTTTGCACTTCAAGTTCTTGCTGAATTTCTTTTATAGATGTAATATCTCGTGATACACCTAGTACACCATAAAGATTACCTTTTTGATCATACATTGGAACTTTCGTCGTTTGAGAAACTTCTTCATGTCCATCAGCAAAAGAGAGTTTTTCTTCATTTATATTAAGCTGACCGCTTTGCATTACGATATTATCATTATGTCCAAAGAAATCTGCCAAATCTTTATCTACAAAATCATAGTCATTTTTTCCAACTATATCCACCTCTTTGGCACCAAAGAGGTCTTCAAAACGAGAATTACAAGAGAGATAAACTCCATTAATGTCTTTTATCCAGATAAGGTCTGGAATTGCTTGAATAAGAGTTTTAAGATAACTACGTTCACGTGAAAGTTCACCTTCTTTACGTTTTCGGTCTGCAATATTAATAAGAATCTTGCTAAAAAGCTCTAGGATAGAAATTTCCATTTTAGAAAAATGATGCTTTTCTTTTACCGCATCAAAACTTACAAACCCTTTACAGTCTTTACCTTCAAGAAGTGGGAAAGCTACAAGACTCTGTATCTCTTGAGAAAACAAAATGTCATGTAAAAGACCTTCATCTAGCAAAGCAATATCTTGAATCAGAATGTATTCTCCTTTAGCATGAACCTCATACCATTCTGGAACTAAACACATTTTTACATTTTGAAGTTTCTCAATTTGGGGTACGATATTTTTTGCACACCATTCATATGTATTTTTGGCTATATTTTCTTTATAGTCAAAGACATAAGCTCGATCTGCACCTACAAGGTTTGCCATTTTTTCTAATGCACTATTAATATTAGAATCGATTTCATCAAGTGGCAAATTGATGAACTTTGTAGAGAGATCCAAAAGTAAATCTCGATAGTAGTCTTCATTCTTTACTGAACCTAGTTCAGCATTAAAGTTCTTGCCTAAAGGAAAATTAACTATATTCTTCAAATAAATCTCCTTTCATTAGTAACAACTATTTTTAACTAGTTATTTTAATTACTATTTATAGCACAAAAGAACTAAGGAAGTTATTGAAACTATTATACTTCCTCTACGACTAAACCTTGTATACCCAAGTTCCCATATCTATGGTATGAATTTGAGATGCTTTGTTCTATAAAATAATGCATAAGTTCAAGTCTACCGTGAGAAACAAAATTCTCACTTGCTATATATATTGCTTTATCAGCTATCGCCTTGTAAATATTTTGACTAACATTATCTGGGTGTAAAAATCTTACCCTTTGCGAACTTGGTATTTTAACTATAAGTTCATCTTCATCATCTCTACTAAAACTATCGTCTTTACCTATAAAAGAACTTTGTTTTGACTCCAGCCAAATTAATTCTGCTTTTTTTGATTTTTTTGGTATTGAAACATTTAGTGTAGCCCCAATCATTTTTGCAGCCATTATAGTAGTTAAAACCTCATCAAGTTCATCATTTTCTTCAACACGAAGAAGTACACTTTTAACAGGAATATAACGAATAATATTGCTCTCACCTCTTATGTATGCATAATCATGCTCTTTTAAAAATTCAACCTCATACCAGTGTGCAAAATTACTAATCTGTTTAAGAGCTTCTTCACATTCATCGTTAAATACAGTATCTCTTGTTAAAAGACTTCTCATTTGATTTATATACCCTGAAGAACATGATTCGTAAAGGTTAGTTTCCTTGTAATCAATATTCATAAATTGACTTACATAGTTAAATCCACCTGCTTTTTTGCCACTTCCTATAGCAGATTTTCTCATACCACCAAATGGTTGACGAGTTACTATTGCTCCAGTTGTTCCACGATTTATATAAAGATTTCCCGCTAGTATCTTCTCTCTCCAGTAATCTTGCTCTCTTTTATCTAAAGTCTCGATGCCTGAAGTTAAACCATAACCAGTGGAGTTAACTATATCGATAGCATCGTCTAAATCTTGGGCACACATTACGCTTAGAACAGGTCCAAATAGTTCATTCATATGGCAAAAATCATTCTTTTTAGTTCCCCATCTCACTGATGGCTTTAGCATATATGGATTTTCATCATTTGCATAAGTTGGTTTTACTAACCACTCTTCGCCATCATCAAGAAACTCAAGTGATTTTTTAAGCTCCCCTGATGGTAGATTTGCAAGTGTTCCAATACGGTTAGAAAAATCCCACACTGAACCTGTTTGAAGTGACTCTACTGCTTCTTTAAGAGTATGTTTAAAATTTTCATCATAAAAAAGTTCTTTTTCTAAAACAAGCAGTGAAGTTGCTGAACATTTTTGCCCAGAGTTATGAAAAGCTGAGACAACTACATTTTTAATAGCTTGGTCACGGTCTGCTAAAGCAGTTACGATTGTTGCATCTTTACCACCAGTTTCAGCACTTAAAGATATGTCTGGACGAGATTTTATAATACTGTATGCCGTATTTTCTCCACCTGTAAAAATAGTAAAATCAATATCTTTACTAGTAATCATATGCTCCCCAACAACTGAACCACGACCTGGAACAAATTGTAATGTGTTTTTGCTAACACCACCATCCCAAAAACATTGACACAATCTATATGCACAAAGAATAGAATCTTGTGCCGGTTTGAGTATGACTGTATTTCCAGCAGCTAAAGATGCAGCGACTCCACCGGCAGGAATAGCAATAGGAAAGTTCCATGGACTAATAACTAAACCAACACCTTTTGGGCTTGTTTGAACACCTGTTAAAGCAGAAATCTTTGTCGCACTAAAGGGATAAAAATTTAAAAAATCAATAGCTTCACTTACCTCAACATCAGTTTCAGTAAAAACCTTACCTACCTCTGCCGCCGCTACTCCGATAAGGTCACCTCTGGCAACTCTTAACTCATGTGCCACATCCATAAGAACATTTTGTCTTTGAGTTGCTGTTAGTTTTCTCCAACCATCAGGATCTTCTTTTGCAGATGCAATTGCTATTTTCATATCTTGTGCATCTGCTTGAACATAACTACCAGCTAATTTTTTCTCATGATATTGACTTTTATCTATAACTTCAATGCATTCATCTCTTTGAACGATTTTTCCACCTACAACTGGATAAGCATTAAAACCACCTAACTCACTTATATTTTGCCATTTCTTAGATATGCTTTGTGCCCATTCTCTGTTTGCTTTTAGAGTAAAGTCTGTATCTGCTTCATTTTCAAAATGGTAATTTTTAGCATCTACACTTTGTTTTATTGGTTCTATATTTCTATTTTGTGTCCTATGAGGTGTTTGATCAACGCTAGACATAAGAACAATTGAATCATCATAACTTTTAACAAGTGTATGCCAAGCTGTAGTATTTACTTTAAGACCAAAACTATGTCTTAAAAAATTTTGCTCAGCTGTATTTTCATCAAATCTTCGCACCAAATATGCAATTGCATTTATAAAAGTTTCTTTTGTAGCAGTTGGAGCATAAAGGATTACATTTAAACCTTGCTCTTTTAAGAGTTCATAAGCTGCTTCACTCATTCCTTCTAGCATCTCCGAACTTACATATTTTTCTACTTTGTTCTCTTTTGCTAAAAGCATTGCCAGTGCTTGATCAAAAAGATTATGAGAAGCTATGCCTGTATGAACATAAGGCGCAACTTCAGGGTCAAGCAAAAACTCCATAGCTATCTTAAAGTTTGCATCTGACTCTGCTTTGGATGAGTATGTAACATTTGGCCAACCTCTTAGGGAAGCTTCAGTTAACTCCATCTCTTGGTTCGCACCTTTTACTATACGAATTTTAATAGGAGCCCCGCCGCCATCAACTCTTTTTTTAGACCATTCATATAAATCTTTTATATATATGATTGCATCTGGCAAATAAGTTTGTATTACGATACCAGCTTGAAAGTTTTTATACTTATCTTGCTCTAATACATTTTTAAATGAGTCAATAGTAATTTCTATATCTCTATACTCTTCCATATCAAGATTTACAAATTTATAACATTCCTTTGAATCTTTATCTATATATGTATTACTCATAGCTGCCGCGTAAACTCTCTCTAGCTGTCTAGATATATGTTTAACATTATTTTCATGTGCATGTGGAATTATCTGAGAAAAGAGATTTGATATTTTGATAGAGAGATAGTCAATATCAGGATTTTCTAAGAGTTGTATATACTTATGTACTCTTAGGTCTGCTTCTTCTTCACTTAAAACTATTTCACCTATAACGTTAATATTTACCCTTGTACCCTCTTTTCTTCTTTTTTGCATATGCTTTGACAAAATAGGATCTTCACCCTTAATAACAATAGCACTTATATCATTTCTAAGATACTTTACAAACATCGGAATTGAGATAGAGCTAACATACACACCAACATCACGGAATAACCATATAAGTATCTGTTCAAATTGAGAGAAGAAATCAGTACTTTTGTATTTGGCAAATATATGTTCTAGTTGATCTGCAACTCTAGTTTGATTATGAGAGCGAAAACTTTGATCAAGTAATTCAATCAAAAATATTTTGTTTACAGGATTTTTTAGCATCTTCAACATCATCTCATGGAAATCTTCTTCTTTACCTTTTCTGGAAATCTGTATTTTCTTTTGCCATTCATAAGCAACTACTTTTACATCTTGAACCATTTTCTCTGGTATGCTCATCGATTTTCCTTATCTTTATATATGTCTGAGTGTATAACAATACAACTAATATATCAAGTAAAAAACAAAGATTTTTACCAAGCGATAAAATTTATGTTAATATAGATGTATTAAAAGGATGGCTTACAATCAATAGTTTAAAAATTAGAAATTTATCGTATAAGTATAGTAGTGCGGCTCAAGCAATATTTAGTGGTGTAAATATTGACATTGAAGAAGGGTGGAGCGCTATAACAGGAGTCAATGGTTCAGGTAAAAGCACACTTTTAAAGTTGATTTCAAAAGAACTCAAGTCTGAAAAAGGAATGATTACAGGAAATGAGCTTGTGGTTTATTGTGCTCAGAGTACAGAGTTTGCACCCATAGAGCTTGAAGAATTTATGTGTACTTATACAAAAGAAGCATTTATAATTAGAGACTTGCTTATGGTTGAAGATTCATGGTTGGGTGAATGGGATGTGCTTAGTCATGGCGAACGTAAACGTCTACAACTAGCAATAGCACTTTGTAGTCCTAGTGATGTGTTAATGGTTGATGAGCCAACCAATCATCTTGATAAAAAATCACAAGCTATTATAATAGATGCACTAAAAAGCTATAAAGGCATAGGTATCTTAGTGAGTCATGATAGAGCATTACTAGATGCACTATCACAACACACTATTATGATAGAAGCAGGTGAAGTCTTAAAATACAGAACAAATTTTTCTTTAGCACAGGCAGCTTATGCTCAGACACTCTCACATAAGAAAAAAATACTCGGTGAGCAAGAAGATGAATATAAAAAACTAAGTAAAGTTATTCAAGCTCAACGAGAGCAAGTTTCTCTTACTAAAAAAAGATTCTCTAAAAAAAATGTAGGCAAACATAACAGTTCAGAAAAAGAAAAGATAAATGGTGCAATATTAACAGGGAAAGATAAAACTGATGGTCAAAACCTTCAACGCACTATGACCAAACAGCGTCAACTTGGTGAAAAAATGGGTAGTATAAAAAAAGAGTATGCCACAGGGGTAAGCTTTGAGGGTGAAATTTTCAAACATAATTTTCCAATAGCAGTCGAGAAATCATCTATCTCTCTCTTTGAGACAACTGAGTTGTGTTTTCCTAGATTATCTATAGATGTTGGTGAAAAAGTAGGTATTAGCGGAGAAAACGGTGCTGGAAAAAGTAGTTTTATTCGCTACTTTGTAGATAAAATTAACTTTGAACATGAACTTCTTTATATCCCTCAAGAAATCACAGATGAAGAAGCTCAAGAACTTTTTAAGAATGTTAGCGAAATGAGCAGTGAAGAAAAAGGTGAACTTTTCACTCTTATACAGCGACTAGGCTCAGATGCTAAAGCACTTCTTTACAGTACTGTTCCTAGTCCTGGAGAGGTAAGAAAACTCTTAATAGCGCAAGGTCTTTTAAAGCACCCTTCTCTAATTATCTTGGATGAACCAACTAATCATATGGATTTGAATTCTATTGAATCTTTGGAAAGTGCTTTAGAGGAGTATTCTGGAGCTTTAGTATTCATAACTCACGACCAAACTTTTTTACACAACCTTAGTACAAAGCGTTGGGAATTTAAAAAGAATGAAAATAAGCCTTATGAGATTAATGAGATATTATTACCAACTTAAACAGTATATGAGGTTTAAGTTTAATTTCCAATATTCTTTGTAATTTCCATTTTTTATCCTTTATTTTTCTATCATCTTATCAAGTTCTAAACTTAGTTTATCACTATAATCTTCCATTCTAGTAAAGTTGTCAATTACATTATTTATATTTTCAACTTTATAAACCGAATCATTTTCTACATAACTTATATTTTTTAAAGCATAATGATGAATATTTTCATGAATAGCTTCTAGATTTTTAAAAGAGACAGTATGTCCAAACCTTTCTTTTCCTTGTGAGTTACACCATTTTCCAACATTACAACTTGTATGATCTGTAAATACACCATCTAATCTATTATTAATTACAGATGAGTACGCTTTTGATTTAAATATAGAATTATCAATTTTTACAGTTGATATTAAGAATACATTATTGATTTGTATTGCATCTTTTTGTGATTCGATAGCATTTGAGTTAAATGTTTTTAAAGTAATAGAAAATTCATCCATATACCTTGATGATTCTGTTGCTAGCCCTGACATCTCTTCCGAATTAGCATGTATATCTGTAGTTTCTTGTTTTAAAGTAGCAATTGTTATAGATATTTCTTGTGCTGCTTTTTGTGTCCTATCTGCAAGTTTTCGAACTTCATCAGCTACAACTGCAAACCCTCTTCCATGCTCTCCAGCTCGAGCCGCTTCAATAGCTGCGTTCAATGCTAAGAGATTTGTTTGATCAGAAATATCTTTTATAAGTTCAGTTACCATTGAAATTTCATCTGATTGTTGAGATAGTCTTTCCACCCCTTCAATAGTATTAGAAATACTTTGGTTTAATTCTTCAACAATACTACTTACTTTGTTTACAGAACTTAGGCTATTTTCTGCTGACTCTGCTGTCTCTTTTGAAGTATGAGCTATTTTTTCCATTAACTCACTACCCGCTTGAATATCTTCTCGTATACTTACAATTCCACCAGATGCCCCACCACCAATATTATCAAAGGCAACTCCAAGAGTACCTTTTGCTTCTAATATTTTACTTGCTAAGATGCTTTCAAGAGCTACACTAATAGGTTTTAGCGCATCCTTAAAACTTCCCTTAAAGCCATCTTCAAATAAAACACCATTTACATCACCATCTCCAGCCAACTGAATAGCACCAATAGTATCTCGTAAAAAAGCCTCAATTTGATCTGCCAAGTTATTATAACCCCAAGCAATATCAAAGTAAATTGAATCAGATGAAATATTTGTAATTCTTCCATCTAAGTTACCTTTCCCAGCTTCCTTAATAACTAACT
>JBLIEY010000047.1:0-18123 GCA_047633475.1 Sulfurimonas sp. | reverse complement strand
TAGTTTATAAGTTATATCTTGAAAAAAAAGCTACTAAGACACTCTACATAAAGATACTACCTGTTGTCACACAGGTATATGAACTAAATATATATGATGAAAAAACACATTTAGAAGCACTAATTAATAACACTCTTTTATCTAATATAATAATTATTATTTTATTGTCTTTAGCTTTTTACAACATATTTTTATATATGTTTAACAGAAAAAAAGAATTTATACTTTATTCTATATACCTTATTAATGCGTCGATTGGTCTTTCTTATATGTATGGTTCAATATTTCACAACTTATTAATTTATGGGGAAGATATTTACTGGGTAAACATAACAGCTATTTTAGTATCGGCGTTATTAGCACTTTTTATAAAGTCTATTTTTAATTTTCAACTAGACAATATACTACTTAATAAATTACTAAATTCTATTATTTATATAGTAATATTAGACTTTTTAATAGCAATTTTTATAGATTTACAACTTAGCATCGACTTAGTTGCTTTTGTATTTTTGTATTCATTTGTAGTTATGTATTTTATTGCTTACACTTTGTATAAACAAGATCACCCACTAGTAAAGATTTTTGTGACTGCTTACAGCATTTATATAATTGGCTTTGCACTAACTATATTATCTTTGTTTGGAATAATTCCTATAAATACTTATCTATTTCATGCTTCAGGGTTCAGCCTTGTTTTTGAAGCTCTTTTATTTTCTTACCTAATTTACTATCATACTAAACTTCTTGAAAATAGATTTATAGAACAACAAAACACTCTTATCCTCAAAAATCAAAAAGCTCAGATGGGAGATATGATTGAAGCGATTACTCATCAATGGAAACAACCTCTCTCTACAATGTCATCCATAATCATACTGTTGCAGTATAAAATAAAAGATAATATAGAAATATCATCAGATTACTTAAACGAAAAACTATCTCAAGTGAATGAAAATGTTCACTACTTAGCCGAAACAACTGATGATTTTAAAGATTTTTTTAATTCAAGTAGGCTCAAGAAAGAATGTGATCTTAACAAGCTCATACTAAAGGCTATTTCACTTAGTGGAGATGCTATATTAGCTAATGAAATAACCATTAAGCATGACCTTAAATTTACTAAAAAAATATCTTTACTTGAGAATGAACTTCTACATATTATGCTAAATATAATTCAAAATTCTAAAGAAGCATTTATAGGTAATAAGATAGATATTCAAACTACTAAAATGATTAAAATTATTGGTATTACACAAGATGACATTACATATATAGATATCATAGATAACGCTGGTGGTATATCACAAGATAATCTACCATATATTTTTAATGAAAACTACACAACAAAAGAAAAAGAAAATGGAACAGGGCTAGGACTGTATCTCTCTAAAGTCATAATAGAAGATCATATGAAAGGATCTATTGAAGTGAAAAATATCGGAGATGGAACAATGTTTAGGATTACATTATGACAAATAATTTCAAGCTACTCTATGTAGAAGACAATAAAATAGTAAGAGATAATTTTGTTGAAATTTTCAGTAGATACTTTAAAGATATTACAACTGCTAACAATGGAAGAACAGCCTTAGAGTTATATAATAAAAACGACTTTGATATTGCTATTTTAGACATATCTATACCTGAAATGAATGGCTTAACACTTGCAACAAAAATAAGGGAAATGGATAGTGAAATAGAAATAATTATGTTAACTGCATACTCAGATAAGGAAAAACTACTTTATGCTATAAACTTAAGACTCTTTTCTTACCTTGTGAAACCTGTAAAAATAGATGAACTAGACACTACATTAAATAAACTTATATCAAGACTCTCCAAAAGTTCTACTCTCAAAGTAGAACATGGTTACTCTTGGGATAATAAAATGAGTAAACTCTATTATAATAATTCTGAAATAAAACTAACTAAAAATGAAATATCTTTAGTTAATTTTTTATCTGATAATTTACTCAAATATCATAGCGCTTGTGAAATAGCAGATACAATTTTTAATGATACAAAAGATAGTGATATTAAATGTAATAACACGATTCAGTTAATTTCAAGATTTAAGAAAAAAATGTTAAAATCACATAACAAAGAGCATTTTTTCATAGATAATATTTATGGCCTTGGTTATAAAATAACTTTATAGGATTTATTATGTCTGTACCATTTATCATAATTATAGTACTTGGTGTTGTATTAGTTTTAATGTATAACTCATTAGTTTCAAAGAAAAATCAAGTTGAAAATATCTTCGCAAGTGTTGATACAATGCTAAAAAAGAGATATGACCTAATACCAAATCTTGTTGCTACAGTTAGTAAATATATGGAGCATGAAAAGTCTCTTTTTAATGAGGTGACAAAACTTCGCTCAGATGCAAACAAGCCAAATGTTAGTGACGAACAAAAGATAGCTCTAGATGCTAAACTAAGTTCTGCTCTTGGCTCTATAATGATTGCAGTTGAGAACTACCCTGAGCTTAAAGCAAATGAAAATGTTATGCATCTCCAAGGTACGTTAAATGAGGTAGAAGAACAGATTTCTGCAGCGCGTCGTGCTTATAACCAGGCTGTAACTGACTACAACAATGCAATAGAAATGCTTCCAACAAACTTTATAGCAAGTGCGATGAACTACAAGAGAAAGCAAGTTTTTGAGATTGTAGAAATCGAGCGAAAAAATATAAACGTTGAAGAGTTGTTTAACTAATATCTATGAAAGATATAAGTTCACTAACTGATTTTTATTACAGAACACTCTTTCCTACACTTCACGAGTTAGAAAAAGATAGAAAAAATCTACGACATAGAATAATTGTCGTAGGTATTATCTATTCTCTTATTTTTGTCTTCATTACTTTTTCTTTTTCTGCAGTTATAGCTCAGAGTCCTGATACAATTATTTTTATAGCTTTTATATACTTTGCACTAGGAACTGTAATCTATAAGTTTCTAATAAAAGACTATACCCATGAGTTTAAACAAGGAGTTATAGGGCCACTTATACATGCCATAGATGATAAGCTCTCATATAACTCTAAGCATTGTCTATCAGAGCATCTGTTTAATCGTTCTGACTTATTCACTAAGCCAGACAGAATCGGTGGAAATGATTATGTAAGAGGAAATATTGACGGTACAAAAATTGAGTTCTCAGATTTACATGCTGAGAAACGTCACAAAAATTCTAAAGGTAAGGAGAGTTGGAGTACTATATTTAAAGGACTTTTTATAGTTGCAGAGTTTAACAAAAACTTCTCAGGTAAAACTATAATACTTCCTGACACAGCTCAAAATACTTTTGGAAACTTCATCGGAGCTTGGTTGCAGTCAAATAACCTAAGTAGAGATGAACTTGTAAAGATGGATGATAATAATTTTGAGCGAGAGTTTGTAGTCTACTCCTCAGACCAAATAGAAGCTAGATACATACTTTCACATGTACTTATGAAAAAACTTTTATTTTTTAAAGAGAAGTCAAAACATCCAATCTACATCTCATTTATAGGTAATCACATACATATGGCAATTTACTACGATAAGGACCTATTTGAGCCATCTATATTTCGTTCACTATTAGAGTATAAAATAGCGATGGAATATGTGAAAACACTTCATCTTGCTATTGGTATAGTCGATGAACTAAAACTAAATCAAAAACTTTGGAGCAAGCAATGAAAATAAAAACAATCATACTAGCAAGTCTGCTAACACTAAATTTATCAGCAATAACAATCGGAGAAATTCCAAAAAACATAACTATTGATGGTGAGAATGGTGGTTTAGTCTTAGATGGTGGTATATGGGATTCATCAAGCATAAAAGATAAAGTATTTGTAATGTTTTATGTTGACCCTGATGAAAAAGACACAAACTCACACTTTTCTGATGTTCTAAAAGAAAAAGAGTATGACAAGAGTAAATTTGGGAGTATCGCCATTGTTAATTTAGCCGCTACATGGAAACCAAACTTTATTATTGAAAGTCTTCTAAAAGATAAACAAGAAAAATTTCCTCGTACTATTTATGTAAAAGACAAAAACAGTTTAGTTGTTAATGAGTGGAAAGTAAAGGACAATGCTTCTAATATTATTCTATTTTCAAAAAGCGGAGAAGTTCTTTTTTACAAATCAGGAGCTATGAGTGATGAAGACATCCAAAAAGCTACATCACTAATAGAGAGTAATTTATGAATCAAGAAAATATCGTAATTCTTAGTATAAAAGACTTCTTCACAGCGAAGATGCTTAAGTATTCTATAGCACCATTTATTTTTACAATTATTTTAATGTACATCATCTTTTTTGTTGTTGCAGGGATGGGTGTTGAGAGTCTAGGGCAGATGCAAGTTCAAACTAGTGAGACAAGTATTCAAAATGGCATCCCTCACACTGAGAATGTTACAACTATGCTAGAGGGAACTGCTATTATCAAGTTTTTGATGAGCTATGCAATCACATCTTGGATAGCTACATTTCTTATCTATGCTATTGGTAGTTTTATGGTTTTATATGTTTCTATCTTTGTAGCTGTGCTTGTTATTGGGTTTTTAACCCCTTTTGTTTTAAAGGAAATTCAACAAAGGCACTATACCGATGTTGAGATGATTGGACATTCAAACATCATCTCTGGTTTGTTTCTTGTTGTAAAGTGGACTGTAACTATGCTACTGCTTTTTATATTACTTATTCCATTTTACTTCATACCACTAGTAAATATAGTAGCTTTTAATCTACCTCTTTACTACTTCTTTCACAAGATGCTAACATTTGATATCTCTTCAAACATATGTACAAAAGAAGAAAATAAAAAAATTATGTTTTTTTCAGGCAACAGCATACGCTTTAAAACTTTAGCACTTTATCTAATATCACTTATCCCATTCGCTATCTTTTTTGGGGCAATTTATTATGTAATTTATTTAGGACATACATATTTTTTAGAAGTAAAGAAAATTCGTAATGATGTGAAATAATAGTAGAAGAAAAAATAACTAAAGAAAAATCAGTATTTTTACAAGAGAAAGAAAAGCAAAAAATTGTAAAAAAAGATAATTGTACACAGTGAGTCGTTCAAAGCATTTTCAAGAACATTTCGATAAAATACGAACAAGAGAAGAAGTGACTTATTAGCTCTATTCAACAGTTACCAAACAAAAAGGATATTAAATAAAAATACAAGAATTTAAAGGGATAATATTACAACCATTATCTGGAAAAAAATACTCATGGTCTAAATACGATAGTGATACAGATGATTTTCTAAGCTTTTTTCAAGACATAATGTTAAATGAAATTGGTGAGTTTTTTAATGTAAACCATAATACATCTGACTTAGCTGGATATTTACTAATACCATACACAAGAACAAAAAAATGTTTTGGTGCATACTATTTAAATGCTGGGGAAAAAATATTAAATGACCCAGATTTCGACTGGGCATATAGCATTGATCATTCGAAAAGCTATAACTTTATCAAAGAAGTTTCTCAAAGAGACATTATTGAAGAAGCAAAAAATTATGAGCCTGAATTTACAAAAGAAAATGATGGATATCAGGCTTTATTTCATTATAAACTAGATCCAATACCTAATGATTTTAAAATATATATAGATAACTTATTGTCAAATACGGATGATTGCCCAGAAGGTACCCAAACACCTTATAAATATGAAATAAGAAAAACTGAAATCCATCGTGACAAAAAAATTATAGAATGGGTAATAAACCAAGCTAATGGAACATGTGAGTGTTGTGATAAAAAGGCACCTTTTACAAAAGATGATGGATCTGCTTATTTAGAAATTCATCATCTTAAAACATTAGCAAATGATGGTTCAGATAAAGCATCAAATGCAATCGCAGTTTGTCCAAATTGTCATAGAGAACTACATCACGGAATAAATAAACATGCACAATTAGAGAAGATGTATTCTAAAGTTGCAAGGTTACTAAAAGAAGATAACTAAATATAGGAGTTATGAACTGTTAACAATCATGATGTTTCTTATCGAGAGTGAATAAGTAGCCTAATGGCAACTTATTCATTCTATTGAGTCCTTACTCTTCATCCTCTTTGTCCAGCTCTTTTTGAACTAGTCCTCGATAAACTTCATCTTTTGGAACTAGTCCAGCTTCATATAAAAACTGAGATGCTACAAAGTTTGCTTTTTTGACCTTGTCATATTTTGCAAAACTAAGATATAAGAAATCTTTTGCTCTTGTAACTGCAACATAAAAAAGTCGTCTCTCTTCATCAAGAGAACCACCTCTTTGCATAAGTTTTCTGTTTGGAAATCTACCATCCATCAAATCAACGATATAAACTTCTTTATACTCTAAACCTTTAGAAGCATGAACACTCAAAAGATTTACGCCCTCGCCTTGTGTTAAGTCAGATGAACCTAAAATCATTGCATTTAGAAATCTTTCATGCTCTGAATAAGGTTTTGACAACTCTTCTAGGAGCATCATTTTTCTACTTATTCTTACTAATGATTCTGTTTTTTGTTTCTCATCAATAGAACCGTCTTTAAGTTGTGCTCTCTTATTGGATAAAGTATCAGAGATATATTTAAACACATTAGATGCTGCTATCTTTTTTACCACTGTTCTTGGTTGCTTTATACCCTTCAAATCGCGAAATAAAAGATAAAAATCATGTAAAAAAGTTGCACTATCTTTTGTTAGTTTTGGATGCTTTAAGATTGGGTTTTTCATAAACTTAGCCTCAAAACCAAGTTTTGCAAATTTCCCAACCGCTCCAAGTTCTAAAAAATCATCAAATAGACCTAGCTGATGGTTTAGTTTTCTTTTTTCAAAAGGATTTTTGATAGTTTCATCTGGAGCATAAAGACCATAAAAAATGCTTCCATTGCCTAAGGTCTTAAGAGCTATAAATATCTCTTTTGCCATTGCACTTCCGATGCCACGAACAAACTCAAAAAGGTGTATAAAAGACATCATATCAGATTCATTCACAAGTAATGTATAAAAGTCGAGAACTGATTTTACCTCTTTAGAATCAAAGAAACTTGTCCCACCTTTTCTTTTACATGGAATATCTAGCTCACGAAGCCCTACTTCTATACCATCGGCCGATGAATTATTTCTAAATATAACCGCTATTTCTTCATGTGGCGTTTGTGTGTTTTTTATCTTCATAGCGATTGCATGGTACTGATCAAAAAGTTCATCATAAGCTAACAACATTGGTGATTGTGAATCTTGGATTCTTGTAACTTCCAGCTTCTTAGGGTAGATGCGTTCATTGTGCTCTATAACCCTTGTAGCCAAAGATAATATAGGAACAGTCGAACGGTAATTTTTTGTAAGTGTATGTACTACAGCATCTGGATACTTAGTATCAAATGAGCCAATGATTGATATGTCAGCCCCATTAAAAGCATAGATGCTTTGGTCATAGTCACCAACACAAAAGAGTGATGGTGGTTTTATAGCTTCTATAAGCGTTCCTTGAAGAGCATTTGTATCTTGATACTCATCAACAAGTACTTCTTTGTAACCTAACTCATTTGTTTTACATATCTCTCTGAAGTTTAGAAGTAAGTCATTAAAATTTAAAAAACCATACTCTTTTTTTAAAGCTTCAAATTCATCTACAACATCTGCATATATCATTGCAAATAATTCATGCTCAGGATAAGTCTCAATTATCCAATCTTCAAAGTTTTTTTCTAGTTCAGTGTTTTGGTAAAAAGAATAAACATCATAAAGGTAGTTTCCACCATAAGGACTCATATCAGCACCAATATGCTCAAATGAACGTTTTTCAAAAACACTTCTAAAAAGAGTTTTTAATTCACGTTGCTGTTTTAAAACAACTTTACCATCTAATTTTTTCAACCATCTATAGCTCACTGCATGGAAAGTTCCTGCATCTATTTTAGAGGCTACCTCTTTACCAAAAAACTCAGCAACTCTCTCAACCATTTCTGCGGCTGCTTTATTTGTAAATGTAAGAAGTAAAATCTCCTGAGGTTTAACATTATTGCTCAAAAGGTGAGCTATACGACCAACAATAGTAGAAGTTTTTCCTGTCCCCGCAGATGCAATAATTAGATTCTGAGAACTATTTGAAGTAGCTGCAACATATTGTTCTTCATTTAGACGTGATAACGGCAATTACAACTCCTCAAATTTTTAAGAATGTGATTATACTACTATAAACTTCAGTTGATTTTATTAACTATAATATATGTTATAATCCGATTATAGATACAAATAAGGTCACTTATCAATGCAAATTGACAAAAACAAACTTAAAATTATTTCTAATGAAACAAAAAAATCAATAAACCAACTTTCAGTAGTAACTCCTAGTATGTATGCTTCTATATTTTCAAAATATGCTAAAGAAAACAATACAATTATAGACAATGAGCAAGAACTTTCTAAAGAGTTGTTTACAATTGAGTGTTCAAACTTAACAGACTTACAAAAACAAGCTTCTCATAATGCAATCACACTAAGTGACAATACTACAAAAGCTATAAATGCAATAAAAATAAAAGATGAAAAAATACTAGAAAAAATACTAAAAGAGACGGAAGAACTTCGTCGTGAAATAGAAAAGTTAAAGACTTCAGTCTATAAAGATGCACTTACAAATACAAAAAATAGAAAATGGTTAAATGACAATTTACTAGAAGAAGATGAAGAGTCTTTTAGAGAAGCAGGGACACTGGCTATGATAGATCTGAACTATTTTAAAATCATAAATGATACATTTGGCCATATAATAGGAGATAAAGTACTTATTTATATAGCAAAGCAACTCAAAAATACAAAAAATAATGTAGTGAGATATGGTGGAGACGAATTCTTAATTATGTTTCCAGCTGAAGCAACTACATCAAAAGCATCATCTATTTTAAACAATATGAGAGAAGATATAATTCATAAAAAAGTCAAAACTCAAGATGACTCTTTTCATGTAAGTTTCTCCCTAGGAATCTGTCAATATAAAGCCGGTTATAAGTTCTCTGATGTTATACAAAGTGCTGATAAAGACATGTATAAAGATAAAATAGAAATTAAAAAGAGAATTACTGGTATTTAAGAATAATTACACTTAAAAATAATTCTCTGCTATAAGAAATCCCTCACCACATTTTAGATATAATCGCGAAAATAAAAGAACACTTTTACAAGGCGATATACATGTCAAACGGCTATGAACCAAGCAAAATAGAAAACGATTATTATAAAATTTGGGAAGATAGAAAATACTTCGAAGTGGATGGAAATAAAGCCATCCAAGAAGAAGGAAAGAACTTCTCAATCATGATGCCTCCACCAAATGTTACAGGTAGACTGCACATTGGTCACGCACTTACATTTACACTTCAAGATATCATTACTAGATACAAAAGAATGGATGGTTATAAAACTCTTTGGCAACCGGGAACGGATCATGCTGGAATTGCTACTCAAAATGTTGTAGAGAAACAACTTTTAGCAGAAGGCACAACTAAAGAAGAGTTAGGTCGTGAAAAGTTCTTAGAACGTGCATGGGCTTGGAAAGAAGAATCTGCTGGAATCATGACAGACCAACTTCGTAAAATGGGAGTAACTCCAGCATGGGAACGTGAACGTTTTACTATGGATGCTGGACTTCAAAAGTCTGTAAAAGAAGCTTTCGTTCACCTCTATAACGAAGGTCTAATAATTCGTGGAAATTACATGGTTAACTGGTGTACTCATGATGGTGCACTTAGTGATATAGAAGTTGAACATGAAGACCATGATGGTAAGTTTTACCACATAAAGTATCCTTTTGCTGATGGAAGTGGCTCAGTAGAAGTTGCTACAACAAGACCTGAAACTTACTTTGGCGATACTGCTGTTATGGTTCATCCTGATGATGAAAGATATAAAGACCTTATAGGTAAAAAAATTCGTCTTCCATTACTAGAGCGTGAAGTAGCTATTATTGCTGATACTCATGTTGATATGGATTTTGGAACTGGTGTTGTTAAGGTAACTCCTGCTCACGACCAGAATGACTACGAAGTTGGAAAACGTCATGACTTAGAGTTTATTACTGTTTTTGATGAAAAAGGTATCTTGAATGACTACGCTGGAGAGTTTAAAGGTCTAGAGCGTATGCAAGCTCGTGACATCATTGTTAAAAGACTTGACGAAGAAGGTTTTATGGTTAAGATAGAAGACCATAAACACCAAGTTGGACACTGTTACAGATGTCACAATATTGTTGAACCATATATTTCAAGACAATGGTTTGTTCGTAAAGAAGTAGCTGACAAATCTATAGAAAAAACAAATGCAGGTGAAGCTCAGTTCTTCCCTCCACACTGGATAAACTCTTACAACTCTTGGATGGGTGAACTCCGAGACTGGTGTATTTCTCGCCAACTTTGGTGGGGACATCAAATTCCAGTATTTTACTGTGATGATTGTGACCATGAGTTTGCATCTGAAGATGAAGCTCCATCTGCTTGTCCTAAATGTGCATCTAAAAACCTAACTCAAGACCCTGATGTTCTTGATACTTGGTTCTCTTCTGCACTATGGCCTTTTTCTACTTTAGGCTGGGGAAATGACGACGTAGAAATGGATAAATTATTTCAATCAAATGACATGAAAGACTTTTATCCTAACACACTTCTTATCACTGGTTTTGATATTCTTTTCTTTTGGGTAGCTAGAATGATGATGATGGGTGAACACTTTAACGGTCAACTTCCATTTAACCACATCTATCTTCACGCTTTAGTTCGTGATGAAAAAGGTGACAAAATGAGTAAATCTAAAGGAAACGTTATTGACCCTTTAGACATGGTAAACAAATACTCTGCTGACATCTTACGATTTACTCTTGCAATTTCTGCAGCCCAAGGTCGTGATATTAGAATGAGTCAAGATAAGCTTGAACTAAACCGTAATTTTACGAACAAACTTTACAATGCAACTAAATATCTACAAATGAATGCAGAGACTTTCCCTGACTTAAATGGTTTCAAAGTTGATAGTAATCTAGGTCGTTATATGCTATCTCGTCTAAATCTTGCAACTAAAGAAGTTAGAGCTGCTCTTGATGAGTATAAGTTTAACGATGCTGCGACTGTAATGTATCGTTTTTTATGGAATGAATTTTGTGACTGGGGTATTGAGCTAAGTAAAGCGGACAAAGGTTCTATAGTAGAGCTTGGTGCAATCTTTAAAGAGGCAATGAAACTTCTACATCCTTTTATGCCGTTCATTACAGAATACCTTTACCATGAGCTTTCAGGAACCACACTAGAAACATCTGAGTCTATCATGATTTCACCTTACCCAACTAAGACTAAACAAAGAAAAGAAGAAAAGAAATTTGAGATTATTATGGATGCTATTGTATCTATTAGACGTGCAAAAGTTCTTGTAGATTTAGCTAATCAAAAGATTGGAAAAGCTTTTGTAAAGATAGACGGTATCTCAAATGAAGACAAAGAGATGATGACTCCATTTATCATGAAGCTTGCAAAAGTTGAAAAAGAACTTATCTTTACAGATGCAAAAGTTGAAAATGCAGTAAGCGATATTGCTGATAAATGTGAGACTTTTATACCTACAGACTCTATTGATTTATCTTCTATTATTAATAAACTTACAAAACAAGATGAAAAATTACAAAAAGAAGTAGATAAACTAAATGGCATGCTGGGCAACGAAAGATTTGTTGCAAATGCACCTGAAGATGTTTTGTGCAAAAACCGTGAATTATTATCAGATGCGTCAGCTAAACAAGTAAAAGTACAAGAGCAATTAAACTCACTTAAATAATATCTTCAAGTATTTCAAGACTAATAATTAGTTAGTCTTGAAACAATATCACTTATGCTATCTGAAAACAGCTCATTCAAAAATGGTTCTAAATCTTTTGAACTATACGATGGTGATATCCATTTAGATGCTGATGGACTAAAGTTCTGAGTAATAGTTTCCTTACCTTTTTTTACTATGACTTCTATTTCTATCTTACCTTTTAAATTTTTATCAAAACTTTTATCATCATAAATAAGCTCTATATTTTTTATATTTACATTTATAACTAAGTCTGCTTCTTGCTCTGCGCCTTCTTTAAATCCAGCCATATAAAGAGCACTACTTAAACCATCGTTATATTTTTTCTCAAAATTTGCATTACTAAAGAGTGTTGTTGTTTTCACACTATTTTTGAGTATGTATCCTATAGATCTTTTATCAACTCTTACATCTTTTATTGACTCTATAAGAACAGTTTTTTTTTCTTTTAAAATCTCTCCTGTGTAATGTGCATTATAAGAAGAAAGGTTTATTGCCTCATTTTTATAAGAACAACCCCCTAAAAAGACTACAACAGCTAACAAATAAAGTGTATTTTTCATATTTTTATATCTCCTATATTAATTTGATTTTTAAAGCATCTTCTTTACATAATCGTCTATATTATAACGAATAACTTCTCTAACATCTCTTGGCTTACCTTTATCATCTACAACAACAAAGGTAAAAACTGCCTTTGTAGCAGCAAATTCGTTACGTGTTTCTCTCTCTTTAATTTGAACATCTACATCCACTTTTATAGAACTTTTACCTATATGCACTATTTTTGTATAAACTGTAAAAATTGCACCATTATGAATAGGTTTTATAAAAGTCATATCACTTACAGCAACAGTCACAGCTGGTGAAAATATGATATCTTCTACTGCTATAGATGCAGCTTTATCCATCTTACCCATTATCCATCCACCAAAAACAGTTCCAGCATGATTTAAATCACTTGGGAAAACTCTACCTCTCAATGCAATCATTCTCTCACTCATAGTAAATCCTAATCTATAATATTATTTAAAATAATTATATCACATAAGCATTAACTCACTTATTGTCTTTAAAGATTATAAAAATACAAAAGCAAATTTTCACAACAATTTAGATACAATCGCAAAAATTCAAAATATTACGATCTAAGGTTTAAAACAATTGTTTGATTTAACAAAATACACATCAACCAATATCAAAAATGATATTCTCTCTGGCCTAGTTGTTGCAGTCGCTTTAGTTCCAGAAGCGATAGCCTTTTCTTTTATTGCAGGAGTTAGCCCTGTTGTTGGTCTTTATACTGCCTTTATTTTAGGTCTTATAACTGCTCTAATTGGCGGTAAGCCAGGTATGATTTCTGGTGCTACTGGTGCTGTTGCTATCGTTCTAGTAGGACTAAGTCTTCAAGCAAATGAACTTCTATCTTCTCAAGGTTTAACTGATGAGGCTATTGCTATGGGAGTTCTACACTATATTTTACTTGCAACAGTTATTGCCGGTCTTATTCAAATGAGTATCGGACTACTAAAGCTTGGTAAGTTTATCCGTTTAGTTCCAACTCCTGCTATTCATGGATTTGTAAATGGTTTGGCAATTGTAATTGCCACTGCTCAGTTTAAGTTTTTTGAAGGACAAGGGTACATGATGTATATTTTGGTTCTTATTACAATGGCTATTATGTATCTTCTTCCAAAATACACTAAAGCAATTCCTGCAGGTCTTATTGCTATCATAACTATAACTTTAGGTGTTTATTTCACAAGCACAGATACTTTACTTTTAAGTGGTTTAGCTGATATGAGTCAGTTCGCAGGTCAACTTCCAAGCTTTGTAATACCTAAAAATTTATTTAGTCTAGATGCAATTATCATGGTTCTTCCATATGCAGTTATTGTTGCACTTGTTGGTATTATTGAGTCTCTTCTTACCCTTTCTGTTTTAGATGAGTTAAGTAACACTCGTGGCTCAGCTAATAAAGAATGTTTTGCTCAAGGGGCAGGAAATGTAACTTGTGGTTTCTTTGGTGGCATGGCAGGTTGTGCGATGATTGGTCAAAGTATTATTAACTATACCTCAGGCGGAATCGGAAGACTTTCATCCTTTGTTGCAGCTGTAGGGCTTATTACTTTAGTTGTATCAATGAGTGGTGTTTTAAACACTATTCCGGTTGCTGTTTTAGTCGGGATTATGTTCATGGTTAGTATCGGTACATTTGAATGGTCTAGCTTCTCTCGTATAAGTCATATGCCTCGGACTGATGCTTTTGTGATGGTTACAGTTACTGTAATTACAGTTGTGGAAGATTTAGCAATTGCAGTTATTGCAGGCGTTATTATTTCTGCTCTTGCTTTTGCTTGGAAACATGCAAGAATATTTGCACAAGTACATACCGAGGAAGATGGAACTAAAGTCTATGAACTTGATGGTCCACTTTTCTTTGGTTCAGCAACAACCTTTGCAGACAACTTCGACATAAAACGAGATCCTCCAAAAGTTGTAATTGACTTTAAAGATGCAAGAGTAATGGATAGTTCAGGTGTTGAAGCGATAGATGCTATAACTAAAAAGTATGACGAAGCAGGTAAGAATTTACTGCTTCGTCATTTAAGTGCAGACTGTAAAGCCATACTCAAAAAAGCTGGCCCACACTGTGCTTATGAAGAAGACGATCCAACTTATAAAGTTGCTTACGACTATTAATCTCTAAAGTTCTTCAAAGAGAGATTCTACTTCTCTCTCTTTACTATTACAAAACTATCTGGTCTTAAATCTTTATACTTTGGCATACTCTGACCGATACTTGCATTTACATATGTAGGATCAGCTAGAATGAGTTTTCTTTTTCCTGCAACTACACTATCTCCTGACATTGGAACATATAAGGCTGTTGCCATATGGTCTTTATATTTTACACCAACTACACCTACATCAAACAACTCTTTTATAAGATAAGAAAAAAGTATTGCCCTATCTTCACAATCTGATTTATCAAAGTAAAGTGTCTCCGTGGCAAACATTACCTTTTCTCTTCCAAATTGTTGATCATCTCTTTCATATTTAAAAGATTTTTGAACAAAATGAAGAATAAAGTTCATAGCATCTCCAGCTTTTTTACCATCAACATATGGTTTCAAAGAACTAGCTATAGACTGGTATGTTTTAGTATCCAAGGGAGAGTTAAAATAAGTCTCATAATCAGCTTGAGGATATGTAGCCATAAAGTCTATAAGGTTTTGATTATACTCAACTGCAACATCAAATTTCTCTCCATTTTCCTTAAATGAAAGAGTTTTTTTCTTCATGTCTGAGATTAAATGAGGAAGTGTATTCAAAGATAAATCCATAGGTTTTGTTGCCCCAGGATAATCTTGTTTATATGAATATAATCTACCTATTCTATCTTTAGCATAATTCGATATAACATAAAACTTTTTATTTGAAAACTTATAATTAGGAGTTGAATATATTGTTTTTGTAGAATAATGCATTAAAATTATATGCTTTTGAGCAAGCCCTACTTTTACCGAGTATCCAAGTTTATTAAAAATAAACCAACTCATAAGGTTTGCATTATCTTTATTTGTGTGTATATTTTTAGAAATGTCCAAAACAAGTAAGTACACACCCCAGTCATTCAGGTTCATTGATGTACTAATGCTTTTCACCTCTGCTATAAGTTCATTATAATTACTAGATGCAGCACCATCAAAAAAGTTACGTATACCTTCTTGACTACGAGGGTAAAATTTTGCATTTTTTAGACCATCTGAAATATTAAAACCTAGTTGAGATCCAAAAAAATTAAAATTAATATCTTTAGATTCTATTTTAGGTGATGGTATTTTAACTATTATCTCTTTTTTAGGTTTATCCAAGATAACAAGTTTTTCTTCAATCTTTTGTTCTATTTTCTTTTTAACTTTTGGTTTTGTAAGTACAATTTCTTTAATTTTCACATTTACTTTTGGACCAACACTTTTAATCTTTTTAGGTTGCGCAGGAGTAATTGCAATGGGCTTTGGTTCTTCATATAGAGGTGTTCCTTTATATACATTGTAAGATTTCCACTGCTCTTTTAAATATTTGTTAAAATCATTATCGCGTGAGTCTTTGTACTCTTTAAAAGATTTAGAATTAGATTTTTTAAAATCTTCAAAACTTTGAGCACCTAATATCGAAGTAGTAAGTACAAAGAGTACTATACTAAAATGGCCAAAGAGCCTTAACAATGTTTGTTCCCCATCCTTCTTCAGTTGCACGTTGTAACTCTCCTTGTGTTTGATAAAGTATTTTAGCATCACTCATTTTAGAAGAATCTATTTTATTATACTGGTCAATATCATAAGGACGAATAACTCCACCTATTTGTATGATTTGTTTTTGACCATCAACCAAAATTTCTCTTCTACCAGATATGAAATAATTTCCATTTTCCATAACTTTAACTATTCTTGCAGATAATGTAGTATTAAAAGAAGCATCTTTTGAAGCGCTTCCCTGACCCGTATAACTACTTTCTGAGCTACTTGTATAACCGACTTTCCCCAAATTATTCATTTTAGAAACAAGCGAATTAACTGCAACATTTTTACTATCTGCACTAAGGGATCCACCACCTAAAACTGTATTTTGTGATTCGTTAAGTGCTTTTGCTGCTCCGCTTGTACTCTGTGCACTCTCATTTATAACAACTGTTACAATGTCATTAACATGCATAGCCTTATGATCTGAGAATAGAGGGTTGTCACCCTGCCCAAATATGCTTCCTGTTGAAACATAGTCCTGTTTACTTTCACGAGCTGGCATCTGCTCCACATATACTGGTGGCTTAAAATCAATTTCAGGGTCCATTTTAACAGACATATTTTCAATACTTCCCATACAGCCAGTTAAAAAAAGTATAGCATAAAAAGGTATAAGGAATGTTAATATTAGTTTTTTCATAATTGTCTCATTATAGATCATAGATTTTGATATAATAGTAGCAAAAATAGTTCCAAGGAAATTTATGACTCTACGAGAAACAATTAATGAAGATGTAAAAACTGCAATGAAAGCAAAAGAGACAAAAAAGAGAGATGCGCTTCGTCTTCTTACGAGTGCTTTTAAGCAGATAGAAGTTGATGAAAGAAAAGATTTAAACGATGATGATGTTATAAAAATTATTCAAACACAAGTTAAAAGAAGAAATGACTCAGCAACTCAGTATAAAGATGCAGGTCGTGATGATTTAATGCAAATAGAACTTGATGAAATTGCTATTTATACTCCATACCTTCCAGCACAAATGAGTGATGATGAATTAGCATCTGCCCTAAAAGACATCATTACAAAAGTTGGTGCTTCAACTATGAAAGATATGGGAAAAGTTATGGGAATGGCTAGTAAAGAACTAGCTGGAAAAGCTGATGGAAAAAGAATTAATGAGTGTGTTAAGACACTCTTAAATTAGTCCGCTAAAGGAAGTAATTCCTTTAGCTTCGCTTGGACCGCTGTGGTCACTAAAGCTTGAGCTTTTACACGCTCAGAATTATTTTTTACCCAAACTTCAGTTTTTTAAGAGCTACTTCTTCATCATCTTGACGCATTAATGATTCGCCCACTAAGAATGCATCTACACCTGCTTTACTTAAATCTTCTAATTGACCGTGCTCATAGATGCCACTCTCAGCCACAATAACTTTACCATTTGGAATCATAGGAATTAAATCATAACATAAGTTCATATCCATCTCAAAAGTTTGTAAGTTCCTGTGATTTATACCTATAATGTCACTACCTGCATATATAGCTTTAATGAGGTCTGTTTTATCATGAACTTCTACTAATGCTTCCATTCCTAAGTGTCTAGTATACGCTAAAAGCTCTTTTAACTCTTTTTTACTAAGTGCTGCAGCTATAAGTAAGATAAAGTCTGCACCATGAACCATTGCTTCTAAAATCTGATATTTAGAGACAATAAAATCTTTTCTTAGCAGTGGAATTCCAACATATCTTCTAATTGCACCAAGATACTCTAGTGAACCTTGAAAAAAGTGTGGTTCTGTAAGTATAGAAATAGCACTAGCTCCACCTCTTTCATACGCTTGAGCAATTGCTATAGGATCAAAATTTTCACGAATAATACCCTTAGAAGGAGAAGCTTTTTTAACCTCTGAAATAATTCTATATGGATCTTCTTTTGTCGCTGTCAAGTATGAAAAAACATCTCTTGGAGCTCTTGCGTTAAAAGCAAGTGATCGACCAAGCCAATCTAGTGAAAACTCTTTTTCTCTTT
>JBLIEY010000046.1:0-18170 GCA_047633475.1 Sulfurimonas sp. | reverse complement strand
AGTGAAAAAGATCCAGCAATTTTAAAAGATTAATTTATAAAAGAGAGTCCATGCCCCGTATTGATAGTGAAAAATTTTACACCTCTGCCATCAATATACATGGGGTAACTGCCAAAGGTGTGAACTGGAGTTCAAAAGAGTCTCAGCGCATCAGATTTGACATTATTTTGAAAATGCTTCCAAAAGATATATCATTATTTACTCTCGTAGATGCAGGTTGTGGTTTTGGCGACTTATATCTTTATGCTCAAAAAAAGAAAAAAACTCCAAAAAAATATATTGGTATTGATTCTGTGATTGACATGTACTCTATTGCCTCAGAGAGAACAGGTTGTGAAATCATCATAGCTGACATATGCAAAGATGAAATCCCAAGTGCTTCGTACTATGTTTGTAGTGGTGCGATGAACGTACTAAACACTTTTGAAACACATCTTTTTATTCGTAACTGCTACGAAGCTTCTGAACTAGGATTTATTTTTAACATCTTACATGGAAGTAAAGAGAGTGAAACTTATAACTACCTAACATCATTACAAATAAAGCGCATGGCAAAAGAACTTGGGGTTAAAGATATTAAGATGGAAACTGAGTATATGGATGGAGATATAACGGTAGGTTTTTTTAAATAATGTGCGCAATTTTTGGGATAATAGGTGAATACAATGAGTCAAAAGCAAAACACGCACTTGCTTTACTCTCTCACAGAGGGCCTGATTACTGCGGTATTATTCAAAAAGATGCTTTGTTTTTCGCTCATCAAAGACTTAGCATCTTGGATGATAACGCTCGTTCACATCAGCCACTTAAACACAAAAATATTCTACTCTCTTTCAATGGAGAAATCTATAACTTCAAAGAAATAAAACAAGAACTTGCCCACGAATTTGAGTTTAAAACACAAAGTGATAGTGAAGTTATACTTGCCTCATATTTAAAATGGGGAGTTGATTTTGTCTCGCATCTACGAGGTATGTTTGCTATCGCATTGATGGATGGAGACACTCTATATTTATTTCGAGACAGACTTGGAAAAAAACCTCTGTTTTTCATGCAGGGTGAGAGTTTTATCTTTGCATCTGAGATAAAAGCATTAATACCTTTTTTAAACAAAACTCAGATGAACGAAGATGCTCTTATGAGCTACTTTTCTTTTTTAGCACCAACTCCACCTTTTACATTTTTTAAAGGCATTAACAAGCTAGCATCTGGAGAGTATCTTGTTTTTAAAAATGCTAGTTACGAAGTCAAAAGATACTTTGACTTACTAGATGCACCTCCAAGTATCATAACAGATAAAGATGAAGCTCTACATACCTTAGAATCACTTTTAAAAGAGTCTATTAGTATGCGACTAAGTGCTGATCAACCGATAGCATCCCTACTATCTGGAGGCATAGATAGTGCAAGCATAAACTACTATGCAAAAAGTAGCGGAATAAATCTACAAACATATACTTTAGGTTACAAAGATTTTGCAAAGTATGATGAACGACAAAATGCTAAAGAGACTGCTGACTTTTTGGGTTTAACAAATATCGATGTTGAAATCTCACAAAATGACTTTATAGATGCTAGCGATAAAGTTCTAGATGCACTAGATGAACCACTAAACGATCCAGCATCTGTTCCTTTATATTTACTATTTGATAAAATAAAGAAAGATGGTTATAAAGTAGCTCTAAGCGGAGAGGGAAGCGATGAACTTTTTCTTGGGTATAGACAGTATTTTGAATTTTTAGATATACAACAAGCTTCACAACTTAGTAACAAAAACTGGCTAAAAAAATACTTCCGTTCAAACTATTCTCAAAACAGAGAGTGGGAATACTACAAAAGAATCTTCGATGACACCCTGCTCTTTCGTACATCAGGAGAGACTTTCACAGACCTGCAAAAAAATGCTTTAATGAAGAGAAATGTCAAAGACGGACAAGCTTTAAAATACTTAAAAAAGTATAGAGACCGCTTTGAAGCATCTGCTCATACAGATGAGAGCATCTGGTACAGCTATATTGACTTGAACCACTTCCAAGGGGAACACTTCTTAACAAAACTTGACCGCGTAAGTATGGCTCACAGTATAGAATCACGAACTCCATTTTTGGACCATAAACTAGCATCTGCTGTATTTAGTTGTGATCCAAAACTACGCTACGAAGATGGAGTTACAAAGTCACTACTAAAACAAATCATGAAACCACATCTAAACGAAAAAATCTTAAAGAGAAAGAAAAAAGGTTTCTCAAATCCTTATATGGAGTATCTTGTAAACTCTAAAAAATTAGAAATCATAAAAGAAGTAAATGCTCAAACGGGTATGTTTAAAACAAAAGAGTTAGATGAACTAATAAGCTCTGCATCTACAGGTGGATTTAAACAGCATATCTGGGGACTTTATGTGCTTAGTGTTTGGTTGAAGAAGTGGATGCTTTAGTTTGATTTCTAAATAGTCACTTCATAACTTGTTGCTCGTCCTGAAGTTCCCTCTTTTTGTTTGATACACCCTTTTTCTATAAGTTCTTGCAAATCTCTAGTAGCTGTAGTTGTACTTGTTTTAGCAATGCTTACATACTTTCTTTTGTTGAGTCCACCTTCATAATTTTCCACACCCTTATCGAGTATTTTATTTATGACTTTAACCTGTCTTGCATTTAGTTCACTTTCTTTATGCTTGTCCCAAAATGCTGTTTTATCTACCACATACTGTAAACTTTTTTTAGCATCTTCGAGCGACTTGAGAAGTGTTTTTAAAAACCATTCTATCCACTGAGTAATATCTAGTAAAGAATCTTTTTTTCGTTTAAATCCAGTTGTAGCATCAAGAACTTCATAATAAGCTTTTCTGTCTTCATTTATAGCAGTTGACATTGAGTAGAGTTTAGACACTTTAGAGTTTTCAATCTTTGACAATACCAAGTCTGTAATTGCTCTGCTTATTCTTCCATTTCCATCATCCAATGGATGAATGACAACAAACCACAAGTGAGATATGGCAGCTTTAACTAAGCTATTTTCTTCTTTGTTAAACCACTTTAAAAAGGCTTCTACTTCACTCTCTAGCATCTCATGGCTTGGTGCTTGGTAGCGAACTATTTCTTGTCCTATGGCACCTGAGACAACTTCCATAGTTTCACTACCTCTAAACTCAGCTACATTTATTTTACTAAAGCCACTATATCCAGTAGGAAACAAAGCATTATGCCAGCCAAATATTCTTCCTAAAGTTAAATCTTGGTTGTAGTTTGTATTGGCATCTATTAATATATCTATCAAACCTTCTGTTTTTAAGTCCGTTTTTTTAGTATTAAAGTTAAATAGTCCGAGTCTTTTGCCTACCGAAGCTCTCACGCTGTCCCTGTTTAAACTCTCTCCCTCTATGGCAGATGTATTTATAGCTTCATCGGAGAGCATTTCAAACTGTCTTACTTTTAGGTTTTCTTCATTAAGAAAACTTGTAAATGCTATGAGATAACCTTGATGAAGTGTTATTTTTTGCACTAGAGGGTTTATGATTTCACTCTTATATATAAAGTTAGGATAGTCGGTTTCTTCCCATATCCATTTTTTTGAACTACTCATAATGCCTCCTACAGTTAATATCTAGAAGTATTTTAGCTACTTTGGTGTGATTAGTCAATTTTATCGCACCATTTTTGGTTCGATAAATATTTATTATCGGATTTATTGGCGAAGTTAAACAGCACATATGGGGACTTTATGTGCTTAGTGTTTCCTAGTTCCATCTCTCCCGAGATGGACATAACAAAGAGATAGACAACTAAAATAAAACATCATATTACAACCTTTGGCTTAAGTATCATCATGATTGTTATGTAGATTTATGAACAATTAACACTCATTTGAAGCTGTTATTTGTCTGTGAGACAATTAACAATCATGATGTTTTTAAGAATAATAGGTTAAATATTTAAAATAATGTAAAAGTATGATAATTTTTCATACTTTTGTAGAAATACTAAGAATTAACTATCATTAATAATAATGGTTAATTGTTTATTTTAAGACAACCTATATATAATGATGTTGAATAAATAGTTAGTATAAAAGGAAAATATTGATTGACAATAAACCATTAGAGGATGAAGCAGAATCTTTTATTAAAAATAAATTATTAAGATATGGCTTTAATTTAGTAAAACCAACATTTGATATATTAGGTGCAGATTTATTAATCTTAGATAATATAGATAATCAATATTCTAAAATTTTAAAAATACAATCTAAAGGTAGAACACTAAAATCAACATCAAATTCCATTAAAATACATGAATCTTATATAACAAACGAGTTCATAGTATTTTTGTATGCTATTGATGATGAAGATAAAGAAAAAGAGTACTTATTCACATTTTTTAAAGAAGACATTGAAAAGTGGACAAACAATAATGAATACTATACTTTATCATTTACAAAAAAAAGTGTTTTACAAGATATTTTTCAATCAAAACTATTTAATAAAGCAATAGCTGATAAGATAAAAATTCAACTTTATGAATCAAAAATTAAAAAATATACATCAGTCATTATTGATGGTATTTTTATTGAGAAAGCTATTAAACATACATTTGATAGATATTCAAAAATATATCCAGAAAAAAACTTAGTAAGACCAAGTATTAATGATGTAGTTTTAAATATTACCTTAATGTATAATAGGTTCACATCGAAAGAACAAATTATTAATTACCATATTTATAACTATAATGAGGAAGCAGACTACTCTACATTTATATCTGGCGATATTATTTTAGACGATAACCAAGTTGAAAATAGAATATATTATCATGACACAAATGGATTTATTTTTTCAAAAGTAGAAGAACATTTTCAAAAGATTATTAATATTGAAAATATTATTTTAGCGGCAGATGATGTATTATATGAACCTATATTACAAGAATTACAAAATAATAATATTGATGTAATATTAGTTAGGTTTTCAGATGATAAGAATAGTCGAATGTTTAATACCCATTATAGATGGGGAGACATTATGTATCCAATAGCACAAGCTATGGGAGTGACAAGTTTTGAATGGTAGCATACTAACAAGTACGAGGAGACCAATAATTTACCCTAGCAGGAAAATTATTGCTCACGACAGCCGTTATCTGTCAGAAGGAAATTTGTGAACTGTACAAAGACAAAATTAACAGAATTTATACAACATCTTTATCATGAAATTGATGATGAAGAAAAGGCCGAAGAATACATAGAAAATGCCATTCCATTTATTGGACTAATTATAATGTATTTCAACTCTCTAGAAAGTTCATTAGATTCGGTACTTTGTGAAAACTTCACAGATCGTACAGATGCAACAGGTTTAATTGTTTTAAATAAAATGGGATTTTCTGCAAAAATCGATTTGCTAAAAAGATTTTGTGATGATTTTCAAGTTTCCTTAGATAAGGAACTTGATGGATATGAACGACTAATAAATGATTTAAAAGAATCTGCTAGGTTACGAAATCTTGTCGCACATGCTAACTGGCAAAGTACTAATGAAGAAGGATATGCTTTTGTAAGACTCAAAATGTCAAAAAAAGGTATGCAACAAGAATACGTGCAATTCACAGAAGAATCTTTACAGAAAATTATAGAATTAATACTTGAAACTAGATCTAATTTAGATGATTTTTGGGAACATAGAAATGATGTTTTGTATGATAGATAAAGCAGATAACAAAAACGTGGAGCCAATACGAACCCCTAGCGGGTTTCGCATTGGCTCACGACGAACGTTATCTTACACAAAACTAATTCAAAAGGAGAAAAAGTTGAGTGATACAAAAAAAGTAAGAAATAATTATATTTTTGTTGATTTTGAAAATGTTCAACCTACATCTTTTGAATTTCCAAAAGATTACCCTTTTAAAATTGTTATATTTGTCGGAGCAAATCAGACAAAAATACCTATTGAACTTGCTACTGCAATGCAAAAATTAGGTCATAATGCAGAATATGTAATTATTAGTGGCAATGGTAAAAATGCTTTAGATTTTCACATTACATTTTACCTTGGTAAATTATATGAAAAAGACCCAGAAGGATATTTTCATATAATTTCTAAAGATACTGGATTTGATATACTTATTAAACATCTTAAAGAAAAAAAGGCTTTGATAAATCGTTATAATGATATTAGTGAAGTTCCTGCCATGAAACAGTCAAACTGTGAGTCATTACCTATTAATCAAAAAATAGATTTAATTGTTGATTATTTAATTAAAAGAGGAAATGCAAAACCTAGAAAAGTTGAAACTTTATCAAATACTATAAATTCATTATGTGCAAGAAGTTTGAATAAAAATCAACTAGACTCTATAATAAAAGATATGGCTAAAGAAAAGCTTATAGTTATAGATGGAACGAAAATAACATACAAATTAAAAAGATAACAAGTACTTGGAAAGAAATATGAAGCCAAAACACGGCTTCATATTTCTCAAGGCAAGCGTTAGTGTACAAGGATAATAATGTCATTTAAGCAATTAATTCACACAAGTAATATATGTAGAAATATATTCCCATCTTTTGAATTGCTAGATGAATGGAAATCTAAAAGAGAGAATCTAATTTTATATTTACAGGATATTCCTGTTCTAACAGGTGAATATAAAAATTCAGAAAAACAAACCTATAAATATAATGAAAGTATTACAATCATTGATTCGATTCCAACACTTAGGTTATCTAGTGCATGTGAAGGTGCTTCTAATTGTTTATATTCAATGGCAGAACTTGCTGCTCAATTTGCTAATAAAGTAACAAATGGAGCATATCCAATTAGTTTCAACGCTATAAGAAAAAATATTGAAAAGGGAAAATATACTGATTCAGAACTAGAAAGTTGGATTTCTGATTTAGAATGGTATAAAAAAATTCGAGAAATCAGAACAGAACTAACACATCATTCAAGTATATTTATTGGTCAGAAAGATGAAGAGCCAATTCTATTGATAAAGTGTCATAGACGATGGTCAGAAAGAGAAGAATTTAAGGAAAAGATAGAAGTTACGATACCAGAACTTCTATCTTGGATAGATAATGCGATGGCAATATTAGAAAATTTCGGCTCATACTTGTTAGTAACATATATTTTACCAAAGCTACCTTTAGACGATGAAATTCCACGTACAAAAAAAGATAAAAATAGATGGCCTATATTTACGGAAGATAAAAGGTTTATTATTGAGAATGTAACAATTAGAGAACATCTTTTAGAATGTGGCATTGAATTTAAACACTAACAAAAACGAGGAGCGAATAGTTTCCCCAAGGGAAAACTATATCGCTCACGACGAACGTTATACTGAAAAGGGATAACATGAGTTTAAACCCATATATTGAAGCTTTATCATGCTTCCGTGAACAAGACAAATTACACCCCTCGTATAATACTAAATAGCAAAAAAAGCTATAATTTAAACAAGAAGATTCATTAGCATATCGATACACCCCTAAGACCAATTTGATTGAGTCTGTTTCACAGTGTGATAGCTAAACTAAAAACTTGAGTGGCAACTGAGTCGGAAATATCCAGACTGAATTTTTGAAATAATAGAAATAATAGAATATGCTATAATACATCTATACATCACTACATAAAGGATAAGTTATGCATAGATTAAATTTAACAATAGATGAAGCCTTATATGAACAAGCGAGAGCATTTAGTTTTATTGAAAAAAAATCAATTTCTCAAATGATTAGAGAGAGCTTAAGTGAATATATTTCAAAAAATTCTAAAACAAAGCAACAAGCTAATTTAATACTTGAAGCAGATGATGAAAAAGAAATTTTATCAATATTAGCTAATGAAGAATTTAGTTCAAGTGATGATTTTAAAAGTAAATTTAATTTATGAAAATATCATATTCTAAAACTTTTGAAAAGAAGTTTTCAAAATATGACAGAAAACTTCAAGAGAAAATCTTTGTTGCAATTCAAAACTTGCCTAATGGAGATATTAAGCGATTGACAGGTAATGATATACCTCTAATTTATAGAATAAGAATATCAAAATATAGAATTTTATTTCATATGAATGAAGAAGAGATACAAATATTAAAAGTTGATAGCAGAGGTGATATTTACAAGCAGTAAAAATTGTCTAACAAATACGAGGAACGAATAATTTACCTAAAGGAAAATTATCGCTCACGATAAACATTAGTCAAGTAATGGGGTCAGTCCCTAATAAAGAACTTTTATTAATAAAACAGTTAACCTTGATGAAGTGTGATAAATATTTATTTACGCACTCTTATAAGTTCTCATAATCAAAAAAGACAAGAGAGAGATGATGGAGATGCTAAGCCCTATTGGTAGGAAGGTATCATCGTGAAAAGATAAAGCTATGGAAGATATGATTGCTCCTAGTCCGAACTGTAAAACTCCTATGACTCCAGATGCAACTCCTGCATTTTCCCTAGTTCCATCTCTCCCGAGATGGACATAACACAGAGATATACAACTAAAATATAACTATAATGGCCTGAATATTTAAGACAGGAATTCAGCAAAGTTAATTTCTAAAATAGTTAAAATATTATGAAATTAATGGAGATAAATATGAGTCGTAAAAAAGGCCAAACTTACAGTGCCGAACAAAAAACTAAAATAGTACTCGAGTTATTAAAAGAGGAAGAGACTCTCGCTCAGGTAGCTACTAAATATAAAATCACTGCTCAGTCCATAACAAAATGGAAAAAGCAGTTTTTAGAAAATGCTTCACTTGCATTTGAACCAGCAAAAGCTGTACAAGAGTTCAAAAACGAGATTAAGACAAAAGATGAAGACAAAAGATGAAGAGATAGAAGAACTTCAAAAACAACTAGGTAAATCAGTTGTTGAAAAGGAATGGCTAGCAAAAAAGCTAGAGAGCTCGGTCTCATTTAAAGAGAGAAAATCTATCATTGAGAAAGGGCTTGAGCTTACCAAATCAGCACAATGCAAGTTATTAGGTATTAGTCGTGCCACACACTACTATAAGCCAGTAGCAATTAGTGAATGTAACTTGAAAATAATGCATACCATAGACGAGATAGCTACAGACAATTCAGAGTACGGCTATAGATTTATTCATCAACAACTACTTGAAGATGGCTACAGCATTGGAAAAGATAGAGTACTTAAATATATGCAGTTTATGGGTATACAAGCCATATATCCAACTAGAAAACGCCTGACAAGTATTGGGAATCCAGAACATAAAATCTATGAGTATCTGCTAAAAGAGTATTGGACACGAACTGGCAGAACCAAACAGATATATGTTCCAACAGCAAATGAAGTTTGGAGTGGAGATATCACCTATATCAGAACCAATGGTGGATTTATGTATCTTGCAGCAGTTATAGACTGGCATACCAAAGCTATTTTAGCCTATAAGATTTCAAACACTATGGATTCTACTCTGGCGACAGATGTACTTAAAGAAGCACTTGCCAAATATCCAAAGCCAAAGATATTCAATACAGATCAGGGAAGTCAGTACACAAGTTATGAACATACACAAACTTTAAAACAACATGAGATTAAAATCTCAATGAACGGAAGAGGAAGAAGCATCGACAACATAGTCATAGAAAGATTTTTTAGAACTCTCAAGTATGGCAATATTTATATTAGTGATTATCAAACTATTAAGGAGCTAAAAGAAGGAGTAAAAGCTTACATTCATAAATATAACTTTAAGAGATTTCATTCAGCAATTGGTTATAAGAAACCTATGAATCTGTATCTTGAATTTATAAAAAATGTAGGGTAAAGTAACAGTTAGAGGTGGAAATTAATTAAGCTGAAAAGTTGTCTTGATTTTTCAGGCCATTATAAACATCTCATCTCGGGAGAGATGTGACGAGAAAGTCCCGTAAATATGTGAGGCCAAAGCCTCACTTCCAAGTGTATAGATAAGTACTAATTAGTTAGGTTTAAACATAGTGTTCTTGGGCTTATTTGCTTAGTGTTTGGATAAAAAAACATCTTTTGTGATAATTATATAAATCATAATTAAAAACATAATGTATATTAAGCCCGTTAAATAGGCTTCTTTTAGAAAAATGAACATAACTAAATTATTGATTATATAATGTTTTGTATCTTAAATATATACTAATTTTATAAAGAATTAAGATATACTATTTATTATGAAATCAAAATATAAAATTATTATTATAATTACTATTTTATTACTTATACTCTCTGTAACAATTTCTACTACAAATTATATTGTTTCCATAAAATCAACACAAACACAACTCAAAACACAAGCTCTACCTCTTTCTATAGACAATATTTATACTGAAATTCAAAAAAATATTATAGAACCTTACCTAGTTAGTTCGATGATGGCAAACGATACTTTTCTAAAAGACTGGCTCTTATATGATGAAAACAATGAGCAAAAGATAACAAAGTATCTTCAAAGCATAAAAGACAAGTATAAAATGATGAGCACTTTTTTAGTTTCACAAAAAACTGAAAAATACTATACTCAAAATGGTTTTTTAGAGAAAGTTAAAAAGGACAATAAAGACAATCAATGGTATTTTAAATTTAAAGATAGTATAAAAAATCACGAGATAAACTTAGACTTTAACAAAAATATTGCTAAAAACCTTATAATGTTTATCAATTGTAAAATATACGATTATAACCACAACTTTATTGGCGCGACAGGAATAGGTATTGAAGTTACCTACATTAAACAGATGCTTAATATGTTTAAAGAAAGATATCATTTAAATGTTTATTTTTTAAACAAAGAAGGGAAAATTGTTTTAAATCAAAAAAGTAAAAATAACTATCAGCAAATTGATGATATAAAAGGGTTACGAAAGTATAAAGAAACAATAGTCTCCAAAAAACCAAATATGCTCGAGTACATAAAAAATGGAGATGAGTACATTTTAAAAACTAAATATATTCCTGAGCTAGATATATATTTAGTTGTTGAAGCAAAAGTGGATGACTTCGCGCAAGATGCTAAAAAAATCTTTCACTACAATCTCGCGGTATCTTTAATTTTTACACTAATTTTTTCACTAATTATTATGATAGTCTTAAAAAAATATCATAACAAATTAGAAAATCTAGCTAATTTTGACTCACTAACACAGCTTTCAAACAGAAGAAATTTTAAAACAAAGTTAGAATATTTTATTCAACTACACTCTCGAAATGAAACAGCACTTAGTTTGTTATTTGTAGATATAGATAACTTTAAAATTATCAATGATACCTTTGGTCATAAAGTAGGAGATGATATTTTAATACAATTCGCAAGTATTTTATCAAAGCATATAAGACAAACAGACCTAGTATCTAGATGGGGAGGAGAAGAGTTTGTTATAGCTCTGATTGATACAGATATAGAAGATTCTCTCACAACAGCACAAAAGATTCGAGAAGCTATACAAAGTGATGAAAAGATAAAAGAGCTGATAAGTAGAAATATAACTGCTAGTTTTGGACTAACAACTTACCATGAGAATGATACTATTGACACCTTTATTTCAAGAGCTGATAATGCTATGTATAATGCTAAAGAAAATGGTAAAAACAAGGTTGTTATAGCACCTTAATCAAGGATGCTATGCTTTATATTGTTCTAATAAACTAGACAACTTAACACTCATATTTGCCATATGATCTGCTGCGCCTGAAATTTCTTCTACACTTCTTGCATTTTGGCTTGATAGTTCGTTTATAATTTTTATCTCATCTATAATGTCATTTGTTGAAGAAGCATTACCTATATATCCATTAATTATATTTTCAATATCCACAAGTGTAATATCCATATTATCTACACTTTGCTTTATATCATTTTCTACCTCAGCAGAGCTCAAAGCTAATAAAGAAGCTTTTTTTGCATTCTCAGTAATTTGTTGCGCGGCATCTGAAATAGATTGAAGAATAAGATTAATAGAAGTGTTAATCTCTGAAAGACTTTTTTGAGTTCTCTCAGCTAGCTTACGTACCTCATCAGCAACAACAGCAAATCCACGACCATGTTGTCCAGCTCTAGCTGCTTCAATTGCTGCATTTAAAGCAAGAAGATTTGTCTGATCAGCAATATCTCCGATAACAGTAAGAACACTTTTAACTTCTTCAGCATCTGTACTTAATTGTTGAAGTTTATCTACCATTTCAGATTCTGTTACAGAGTTATCATTCACTCCTTGTGACAATATTTCAAGTTTATGTTCTGCTTCTTTTAGCTTATCTGCTGTTTTGACAACTTCTTGTTTTGTATGTTTTGCATCTTCTATAGACACAGATAAAACTTCTGTTAATGCATGCCCACTTTTAGCAACGCTTTGTACAATCAGTGCTTCTTTTTCAGCTTTTTGACCTATATGTAAAGATGTATGTGAAAGCTCTTCAGCTATTGAACTATTTTCTATACTTCCAGATTTTGCCTCTTTGATTGTTGCTTGTATTTTTGACAAGAAGTTATTTATATGATTACTAATATTTGCAATTTCATCTTTTGTATTTACTTCCAATCGTTGTGTTAAATCACCTTCACCTTGTGCTAAATCCATAGAAGTAATTTCTAATTTTTTTAGTGACTTATTGATTCCATTTGATATATACACAATAGTACCAATAATGATTAATAGAAGTATAAATTCAATGGTAAAAGCAGTCATTTGTAATGATGTGATCTTGTTACTAACAGATGAAGAAAATGATTTTTCCATAGATGAGAGGACAGCTTCATTTTCATGAATTGTATTACGCATCTCACCTAGTAAACCAAGCGAATTTAAAAGACCTATTTCTTCTCTTACCTTTACAAGTTGTAAAAAGTTTTCTTTATACTTTTTTAAATTAGGCAAAAAATCATTGTTGTCTATAGTAGACAAGTAAGTTGTTGTTTGCATGAACTCTGTTTTAAATTTGTCCACATACTGCAAATCTTTACGAAGCATAAAATCTTTTTCATATTTTCTTAACTTTAAAATATGAAAATCTAAGGTTTGATTATTTTGAGATTCTAACTTTCTTTCTACTGTATGTATAGAATTTTCTAGTGAACCATAAAGACCATCTTCTGGGTTTAAACCGATTTTTTTTTGTAAGGCTACAATACTAAAAAAATCTGATTTGTATTTTTTTATAATATTTTCAAATGCCGATATCTCTGGAATCGTAATATTTTTACTATCTAAAAAATTCTTCTCAACTAACAAATCTTTTTGAAGTTGACTTATAGTTTTTTCAAATTTATTTACATCTTCTAAATCTCTTCTTGCTAAAAAATCTTTTTCATGTTTTCGAAGTTCTAAAACATCTTGTTTCATAACAAGGAAGTTTCCCTTTGATTCTTCGTATTTTACTAAGGTTTGTTCCACATAGTTTAAATAAGCAGCAATTGCGACAAACGAGGCAATAACAAAAGCTATTACAATGTTTAATTTAGTTTTTATGTTCATAAGTTTCCAATATATTATTTATTAATCAAGTAAATGATTATTTTAACAATGAAACTATAAACACAATTGGTCAACAGACATTTAACAGACATTTAAAAAAACAAATAAGTACTTTTATATAAGGGTTAGTTAATCTTTCTAGCAGTTAAAAACAAATAATCTTTTCCAGTAATAGTAACTCTATACTTCTTTTGCTGCAAATATTTCTTACAAAAGTGTATATCTTTTAAAACTAAGCTCAGTTCTGAGAAAGCATAGTTTGGTGCTTTTGCACCGTAAATCATCTCGCTATCAATCCATCTACAGTTTGGAAAGCCAAGTATTACAGCTCCACCTTTTTCTAGATAATTTTGATAGAGTGACATAAACGTAGCATTAAAATTAATATTTGTACTTTGCAAAGTTCCTATGGAGATGATAAGGTCAAACTTTCCTAAAGAGAGTTCATCTAAAGCGTTTATATCATGGTTTATAAAGTCAACATTTTCATTTTGGAAATCTTTTTTTGCAAACTCAATAGCAGATGCTGAATAATCAATCCCGACGAACTCTTTTGCATCAAACTCTTCTTTTTTTAATAAATCTTGAATAACTTTAAATTCATCACCTCTGTTCACACCAAGGTTTAAAACTCTTTTTTTATTTTCTATATTTATAAACTTTAAGGCTTGTCTGTAGTGGTATAAAAAACTAAATTGTTTTGTTTTATCAATACTAAAGAACTCACTGTCTACACCATACTTTTCAGTGCTCTTTTGAGCTTTATGGAATGATGATTCTGTATTTAGTTTCTCAAACCTAAGAATAATCTTATTAGCATCTGTTTGTAAAGGGGTTAGCATCTTCATAAAAAAAATTTGAGCCAAATCAACAAAAGCTTTATAGCCAATTTGTTCTACGTCATCTACTAAAACTTCAAGTTCTACTATCTCATGAGCTTCAAATTTTTGAATTTCAAACCATTCAAGTATATCTTTTGAAGTTTTACCTTTTAAATCAACCATCACTTAAACACCCCATCAATAACATATCCACAATGAGGGCAAACTCCACCATCATCAAGTTCATTTGTAATAAACTGACCAATATTTCCACTTCTATCTATTACTCTTTTTTTGCAATTTGGACAATATGTAGACTCATGTTCTTTGTTGTCTACATTACCAACATACAAGTACTTTAAGCCCTCTTCTTGCCCTATTTTATACGCACGTAAAAGTGTAGATTCAGGGGTACGAGGAACATCTAGCATCTTATATGTAGGATGAAAAGCAGATATGTGCCAAGGTATAGATGCATCTACACTTGCTATAAATTTTGCGATAGAACGAATCTCTTCATCTGAGTCATTTTTACCAGGAATCAGTAGTGTGGTTATCTCTATCCAGATTCCTTTTTCGTGAGCGTACTGTACAGTTCCAAGAACTACTTTGAGTCTTGCTCCACATATTTCTTGATAAAACTCATCACTAAAACTTTTAATATCTATATTCATACCATCTATGTATTGAGTCAAAAGATCTATTGCTTTATGGGTCTCATATCCACTAGTTACATAGATATTTTTTATGCCTTTTTCGTGAGCTAGTTTAGCAGTATCGTAGGTATATTCGAAGAATACTATAGGTTCATTATAAGTGTAGGCAATAGACTCGCATCTGTTCTCAATAGCCATCTCGACTATAGCCTCAGGAGAGAGTTCATGGCCAATAATTTCATGTTCATGAGTTTGTGGGTATTGAGAGATTTCGTAGTTTTGACAAAATTTACAGGAGAAATTGCATCCGAGAGTTCCAATAGAGAGGGCTTTACTCTTTGGCAAAAAATGAAACATAGGTTTTTTCTCAACTGGGTCAACATTTACAGCAGCAGCCAATCCATAAACAAGTAGCTTTAGTTCACCTTCTACGACCTTTCTAACACCACACTTACCGTATTCACCTTCTACTAGTGTACAACAGTGTGCGCATGCAAGACAGATAACTTTCCCATTTGAAAGTTCTCTGCTCAACCAAGCTTTTTTCAAGATAGAGAATTCATATATTCAATAAGCACATCTTCTACAGTCGCATCCATATTTTTTGGGATATAGACACTAAAAGGACTATCTCCAATATCTTTTCCTGTAATTATGTGTGTCATAAATGTCTTTTGTAAAAAATCTATTAACACTGCTTTATCTTTAGTTTTAAAAGAAGGAGAAACTCTCGAGCCATATAATCTATCATCTAAATCATAGATTATAATATGCTCACATTCTTCAAAATGTGGACAAAATTTTGAAGTCATATATCCACCATCTGCTGTAACTACTACTTTCATTTTAATACCTTTTTGTACTTTAAATAGCTTCCAATCCGGCCAAGGCAGCACCAAGAGAACCAATCATTTGTGGATTAGAAGGCACAATGATATTCTTTTCTAACTTTTGAGCTAATAAATGTTTTAAAAATGGGTTCAATGCACCCCCGCCTGTAAAGACGATATACTCACTTTTGTTTGCAAATCTTTTTGCCATAGATGCTAAACGAGAGGCAATTGACTCATGTACTCCATAAGTTATATTTGCAGCACTCTCTTTTTTTGCTATTAGAGATATAACTTCACTTTCTGCAAATACTGCACACATACTTGAGATTACTAACTCTTTGTCTGCTTCGAAACCTATTTTAGAAAAAGTAGTTAGATCTAAACCCATACGATTTGCCGCAATTTCTAAAAACTTTCCAGTTCCAGCTGCACATTTGTCATTCATACGAAAATCTATAAAGCCGCCACTTTTATCAAGTTTTATAACCTTACTGTCTTGTCCACCTAAGTCAATAACAAGTTGAGCTTCTTTGTTGAAAAAATAAGCCCCTTTTGCATGAGCTTTTATTTCACTAATTACAGGACAGGAAAAGGTATCTTCTATCATATACCTACCATAACCCGTTGCAACAATCATCTCAACCGATTTGTCTTTTAAGTACTCTTTTACTACTTCGTCTTGATTTACAATTGTTGGGATAACAGTACTGTATATTATTTCTTGTTTTTCATTTATACCAGTTATCTTTGTGTAAGTTGAACCTACATCAACTCCCCAATACATAAATTACTTATTCTTAAAAGCAGCTGCTTTTTTCTTAAAAGTTAAACTTTCTAAAAATGCTTCTATACGAGTTTTCATTTGTCCTATATCTTCAGGAGAATAATCAGATTCTATTACTAAACAAGGAATCCCTTCTTTTTCTAATGCTTCTGTTACCAAGAAAGATTCCACATTAAAAGTATGACAAAATGAAAGAGTATAGTAGATAACACCATCTGCTTTTCTATCTTTATACATTTGTATTATTTTTTCAACTCTTCCTGTGTTTGGAGTAAAACCTGCACAGTCAATATCTGCATATCTATCAATTAGTTTTTGCATCATGTCATCATCTGTTTTAACATCATCTAAGTCTACATTGTCTTTATAGTATCTATGTCCGATACAAGACTCTTCGTTAATAATAACACCACCTGTTGTCTCAACGGCTGTGTGAAGCTTCCAATTTGGAACAGCGAATGGAGTTCCAAGAACCATAAGTCTTGGTCTGTCTTTTTCAAATACACTTTCTTTATCTGCAATTCTTTGATCTAGTTCATCACACAATTCATTAACTTTTTGTGTATATCTAACTGGCTCATCCATAAAAGCAACTTGTGATACAAAAAGTCCATCTTTACCACTAATTGGAACAACATCTGGATGCATACCACGAAGAGAGTCAAGTCTTAACATAGCTTTTCGCTTTGCATTGACAATTCTTGTCCCTTCTTTTATTTCATCTAGACTAAGTTTTTTGCCCGTAACTTCTTCTATGTGAGATTTGAAATCTTCGATTTCCCCTTTCCACATTTTTAAATCTACTTCACGTTTCATATGTGGAATATTCATAACATGAACAGGTTTAGTTTTATCTAAAATCTCCCATGTTTTTTTCTTGGCATCACAAGTTGTTTCTCCATAAATAAAATCCGCAGACTGCGTATAGCCACAAGTCTTTTGTAGAGCAAAACCATGAGCAGACTTTACAAGAGGACAGATATTACGAGGAAGTTCAGTCTCAGCGTCAGCTATTGTAGCAGGACTTCCTCCACATAAACCATAGCAAGAGCCGCCAGCTCCGACAACTATTTCTTCGGGAACGTAAATACAGAAAGTACCAACAGCTGGTTTTTTTTGAGCTTTAAGCTCATTTATTTCAACCATTCTTTGGCCTTGAATTTCACTCATAAACCAATCGAAATATTTCATTCCCTCAGGTCTGTTTGGCTGTGACATAAATTGTTTTTTATAGCCTTCATATCCCATACCCATCATTTTCGCATGTCTTTCTACATCAAGTCCAATACTTGACAATAATTCTTTATGTTGTTCTACGCCCATTATAAATCCTTAAAAAAATTATGCTGAATATTGAGTTTACATGTGGATAAAGCGTGCGGATGGAGTGCTTAATTCATGTTTGTCTAAACCTTAGACCTTACAGCAATTAACAAATTATAAGATTTATAAACTAATAAGTATCTTAAAGGGTAAATAAATATTCACCCTCTTTAATTGCTTGTATTATGTTTATAGATATTGGGTTAGAAAGTAACTATATCTTTTGTTAGAAGCATTTGAACTGTGTCTTTTGCATTACCAGGAACTCCAACTTTCAA
>JBLIEY010000045.1:0-18190 GCA_047633475.1 Sulfurimonas sp. | reverse complement strand
TTCCAAAAATCAAATCGAACATTCCAAACTTTTTTTCTGCACGAGAACTTTGCAAAATCATTTGTGCTAAAAAAGGTGCATCTTCGCTTAAAGCTTTTCTTATTTTTATACTCATAAATCTTTCCATAAATAAATTAGTTTCATATATTGGTAATAGTACCATACATTATGATAAAAACTTTCTTAATCCAGTCATTTTAATGCTTCAAAAGCCAAACTCTTTTATATAGATGTATATATTAGTAAAATAATTTTTTGTTATTCATAAAACAAGACTAAAAGAAAAGAAATTCATGCCCATAACATTTTAGAGTTATAATCTTATCTATTTATAATTATAAACTTGACTTATGCACATATGTCCGATATAATTTCTGACAATATAGAGAAGAGGATTTTTTAATGAAAATAACTTTTGCCAGTGGAAAAGGTGGTACAGGAAAAACTACTGTTTCTACAAATCTAACTTCATATTTGGCAAGTATGGGTAAAAATGTTGTTTTAGCTGACTTAGATGTTGAAGAACCAAATTCGGCCTTATTTATTCAAGGTGAGCTTATAAAATCAGAAGTAAGTAATAAAATGGTTCCAAAGTTCGAAGAAGAAAATTGTAAATTTTGTGGAAAATGTGCCGAAGTTTGTAACTTTAATGCAATTGTTGCATTGAAAAATGAGATACTTGTCTATCCTGAGCTTTGTCATAGTTGTTATGCATGTAGTGAACTCTGCCCTACTTCTTCTTTACCTATGACACCATCTCGTATAGGAGTGATTCAAGAGTTTAAATCAGAAAATTTTACTCTTGTTGAGGGTCGCTTAGACTTAGGTCAGGAAATGGCAGTTCCTTTAATATCTCAGACTATTTCTTATGTAGATGCTAACTTTGCAGACTGCATAAAAATACTTGACGCACCTCCAGGAACTTCATGCCCAGTTATTGAAGCAAGTAGAGGAAGTGACTTTGTAATATTGATAACAGAATCAACTCCTTTTGGGTTAAATGATTTAACACTTGCAGTTGAGACAATGAAAGTTCTAAAACAAACATTTGGTGTAATTATAAACAGAGATGGCATCGGTGATAACGGGGTAGAAGAGTATTGTAAGAATGAAAATATACCAATTGTAACTAAAATTAAAAATGATAAAGAAGTTGCAAAACTATACTCTAATGGTAAATATATCTATCCTGAAATAGCGCACTTTAAAGATTCTCTTGATGATATAGTTACATTTATGGGAACATTATAATGAGAGAAGTTGTAGTAATATCGGGAAAAGGCGGAACAGGAAAAACTTCCCTTATTGCATCATTTGCATACTTAGAAGGCGAGAATGCTGTTGTCAGTGACTGTGATGTAGATGCAGCTAATATGCATCTACTACTAGATGCTAACTTTAATAATCAAAGTGATTTCTTTAGTGGTGAAATTGCAATAATTGATGAAGATAGTTGTACTAACTGTGGTGATTGTTTTGAAGCTTGTCATTTTGATGCCATTACTCCAACTGATGATTTTCACGTTGTCGATCCAATCTCTTGTGAGGGATGTTACTATTGTGCAAGAGTTTGTAAGCATTTTGCTATAACTATGCAAACTCAAAAAGCAGGTGATGTTTTTATATCTGACATAAAAAACTCTGCTCAGATGGTTCATGCAAAGTTAGGTTTTGCAGCTGAGAACTCAGGCAAACTTGTTGCAAAAGTAAAAACAGAAGCAAAAATGTTAGCATTAAAAGGTGATAAAGAGTTTGTTATAACAGATGGAAGTCCAGGAATTGGTTGTCCTGTTATATCATCACTAAGTGGTGCGGCTTTAGTTGTTCTAGTTACAGAAGCAACTGTTTCTGGTCTTCATGATTTAAAAAGAGTTCAAGAACTAGTAAAGTCTTTTAATCTTGAGGCTGTTTGTATTATTAACAAGTATGACTTAAACCTTGAGATGACAAGTGAAATAGAGAGTTTTTTAAACAAAGAAAATATTAAAATCGTAGCTAAACTACCATATGATGAAACATTCACAATGGCATTGGCAAAAGCACAACCTATCGTTGAGTATGATAATAATAGTACATTATCTACTTTAGTAAAAAATAGTTGGCAAGATATTAAAACAATAATAAGGAATCAAAAATGAAAATAGTATTTACAGCAAAAGGTGGAAATTGGGATAGCCCAATGGATGAAAGATTTGGAAGAATGGAACTTTTAGTGACTTATGATGAAGAAACAAAGGTACTAGAAACAATTGCAAATAGTGAAACAGGATCTATGGAACATGGAGCTGGACTTCAAACTTCACAAAAAGTTTTAGCGCTAGAACCTGATGTTATTATTACAGGTAATGGTGCTGGAAGTAAAGCACTTGACATTCTAAAAAGGTCTAATATTAAAATGTACATTGGAGCTGGTGAGATGACACTAAAAGAAGCTTATGAAGCTTTTAAAAACAATCAACTAAAAGCACAATTTTAAAAGAAAAGAGGAAGCTTAGGCTTCTTCTGATTAATGTATTAAAACAATAAACTTATTATTGTTCCCTCTTGTTCTTTAGAAATAATTTCAATACTCATATCCAACTCTAAAACTAATCTATGAACTATATGCATCCCTATTCCATGACCATTTTCATTTTCAGTATAACTTCTCTCAAAAACTTTTTGCGGAAACTTCATACCTTTACCATTATCTTTTATAGTTAACTTATTTGTCTCAAAACTTATATCTATTTCAGGATTTTGGCTTGAGTATTTGCAAGCATTGGACAAAATATTATCCATTATCCTCATCATTGCTTTTTCATTTGAAAAAACCAACATATCTTTATTGTCTATATTTATCTTGATATCTGGGTACATGAGTTTATAATTTTCTATTTTTTGCATTAAAATAGGAAAGAGATTTATCTTTGTTTTTCGTATATTTTTATCTAGTAGAATTTCTAGATTTTCATATAAAGAAGCGATACTTCTTGCACTTTGATCTATCCTTTTTATCTTTTTTAGAACTTTTTCATCACCTATATCTTTGTTTAACATCTTAGCATTTAACATTATTGCTGTTGCTGGAGTGTTTAAATCATGTATCAAATCTTTTATAAACCTATCTAGATGCGAGATGGTTTCATTCATTGGTTTGAGAGAAATTTTTGCCAGTATAAAACTTATCAGGAGGAAAATTATGTGTAAAAGAATCTGAGAATAGATAACAAAGCTTTTTGCATGTGCAATTTCATTGTCAAGTATTTCTGATTTTACCATTATCAAAATATTATTTTTGTTATTAATCCTTGGGAAAACTTTTGTGTAGAACTTACCTTCTTTACTTGGAAGCTCATATCGTACTTTTACAGTAGGAATAAACTTATATGAGTAACCAGCTTGTACATATGTGTAGTTCGTCTGTTTTTGCGTAACAATATACTCATGCATCTTCAATGCATACTTTTGTAATATCATAGTTCTTTGTTGAGAAAAGTAAAGATATCCAAGCATAAGTATAAATACAGCCGTAGAAAAAAAGTAAATTAGTGTAAATTTCAGTAGTGCTTTTTTATTATATTTGTTCACATCTATACCCTACTCCACGAGAGTTCGAAATCTCTAAACCTACTTTTTTAAGCTTAGAAATTTGCACTCTCAATGTTGCTTCACTACCTTCATCTCCATTATGAATATGATATAAAATCTCTTCTTTTAAAATAGTTCTACCTATATTTTTCATGAAAAGTTCAAAAAGTTTATACTCAGATGGGGTTAGATGCAGCTCAACTTTATCTTTGTAGATTTTCTCTTTTTCTATATCAAAAGACAAATCCTTATAAAGTATATTATTACTATAAGATTTAAATGACTTTTTAATTTGTGCATTTATTCGTATAATCAACTCTTCAAGTTCAAAAGGTTTTTTTATATAATCATCAGCTCCAACATCAAAACCTTTTGAAATAGAGTCAATATCTACTTTAGCAGTAATAAAAATAGCAGGAGTAATATCTCCACTTTCTCTTAACTCTTTTAAAAGTTCAAAACCATTTATAAAAGGAACATTTACATCAAATAAAAAAAGATTATAATTGTTGCTAAATGTATGATGCAAAGCTACTTGAGAATCTTTCACCCAAGTGGCTTCAAAACCTGCATTTTCTAGAATATCAGAAATTGTATCACCTAAAATTAAGTCATCTTCAAGCAATAATATTTTATACACAACTAAGCCTTTTATTTGTTATAGTTTTTATGTATCCAAACAAAAAAGATTGGAATAAACACAAGAGTCAAAAATGTACCTACAAGCAAACCACCGATAACAACTGCACCCAAAGGGGCTAACCTTTCTATACCTATAGCCCAACCAAGCGCAACAGGTATCATACCCACACTCACACTTATAGCAGTCATTAAAACTGGTCTCGTTCTTGTTTTTATGCTCTGCATCATAGCAGTTTTTGGATCGAATCCTTCTTCTAACTTTTCTATAGCAAAGTGTATTAACAAGATTGCATTATTGACAATCACCCCTGCAAGCAAAATAAATCCTATCATCGCACTCATTGAACTATGATAATCCAACAATATAAGTATCCATGAGGCTCCTCCGATGGTTAGAGGAATAGAAAATATGATTAGTAGAGGAATTTTTAGAGAATTAAACATAGGTATTATAATCAAAAACATCAAAACTAGACCAATTCCTACTGCTTTGACTATACGCATAGAAGAGTCTTTAAACTGTTGTATGTCACCGGTATGTACCATTTTTATTTCATGCGGTAATACAATATCTTTTGAAGCTTGCTCAAAATTTGCCATTAGATGCGATATAGATGCTTTTTCTCTAAAACCTAAAATATCTATAGTATATTCTAAACCCTCTCTAGTAATTACACTAGGTTCTAATTCACTTCTAACCTTAGCAATAGCGTTTAGTGGAATTTTTCCTTTTGGAGTATCTATAAGTAATGTTTGCATTGTATTTATATTTTTCACACTCTTTTGATCTACCCAAACTCTAATTGGGAAATCTACACTGTTTTGCATAGGAAAATAAGCTACATTTGCTCCTCTCAAAACTCCTTGAAGTTGTGAAACAATCTCTTGTGTTGTTATGTTAAAAGCAAAAGCTTTTTTTGCATCTATGTCTAAAATATATGAAATATTATCTATATCCCAAGTCTTACTTACATTTACAATTCCCTGTGTCTTATACATAGCTTTCTCATACTCTAGGGCTTTACTATATAGCTGGTTTAAGTCATCTCCATATAATGTAACATCAATATTTGCTTTAATACTTGCCATTCCTGTTGCACCAGAATCGCTTACTTCAAGTTTTTTTATGTCTGGAATCTTAGCCAACTCCTTTCTTAACTCTGCTTCTATTTCCCAGATGCTATTGTCTCTCTCAAACCTATTTACAAAGTTTGCTATTATCAAGATGTCATTGACACCACCGCCACTTCCTATGCTCAAGATGCCAGCTTCTCCACCAATTGCAGAAGATATTGTTTGAATATTTTTGCTCTTTAAAACAATTGCTTCTGCTTTGTTTAGTATAAGTTCTGTTTTTTCTATGGCTAAGTTTGAGTCAGTTACTATTTTTATTTTAACTGCACCAGTATCCATTGCTGGCATTAACTCTTGTCCAGCCATGGGCATCACAACTTTTGCACTGATAACAAAAAGGGCTAAAAGAGCTATAATATAAGCGGCAGCAACAGACTTTTTCTCTAATGCTAATCTTGCTGTATTTGTAAAAAAATCTACAAAAAAATTATTTAAAATATCACTTAGAATATTAAACTTTTTTTCTAAAGCCAAGATGTATTTGTTTTGTATAGCCAAAATTTTTGTAGATATTAGTGGTACAAAAGTAATAGAAACAACAAAAGATGCAACAAGTGCCAAAAGTAAAGTTCCAATTAAAGGACCAAAAACAGTTTGGGGATAATCACCTACAAAAAGTATAGGAAAAAGTGCAACTATAGTTGTTAGAGTTCCAGAGAAATCGGCAAACATTATTTCTGATGTTCCATTAAGAACAGCCTTTTTCATTGGTTGTTTTAATGTGCTGTAGTGCCTCTCAATATTTTCAACAACTACAACTGTGTCATCTAGTAAAAGTCCAAGGGCTAGAACAATTGCTGTTAATGTGATGATATTAAATTCCATTCCAAACATCCACATCAAAGCAATTGTAGAGATATAAACCATTGGAATAGTTAATAAAACGACTAAGATTTGTCTAAAAGAAGCTAGAAAAATGAAAACAACTATCATAGACATAATAATTGCATCTCTAAGTGAAGAGAACATATTGTCTGTACTTTGAAGTATTGTTGTTTTTTGAGTATCTGTAACTTCAAAAGATAGATTTGGGTACTGCAACTTTACTTTTTCTAATTGTGTTTCTACACTTTCAACACTACTTATAACATCTGCATTTATATTTCTTTGGATGCTAAGAGCGATTGCTTTTTTAGCATTTCCATGATAAAGTGCTAAGTTATTGTAATGTCCAAAATATACATTAGCTATATCTTTTAACTTCAAATCTTGAGTGATTTGCATCTCTCTTATTTTATAAACTGCATCTTTTTGCTCTTTTACTTTTACCAAAAATCTATCTTGTTTATTTTCAATTAAACCTAGAGCATAATCTTTATTATTTTGTTTTACAACTTCCATAAGACTTGCAAGAGTGATGCCATATTTATCTAACTTATCTTTGTCAACTATAATCTGTAACTCTTTTTTGTAACCACCAAAAATATCTACATTTGCAATACCCTTTAGTTTTAAAAACTTTTTAGAGATATCATTTTCTAGTAGTTGTCTTATAGCTTCAAGTTCAAGACTGTTTTTAGAAGATACGGCAATTGTTATAATAGGTGCAGTTGCTTCTGATATTTTATGAATTTGAGGTTCTAAAATATCACTTGGAAGAGAAGATTTTATCTTATCAATAGAGTTTCTAACATCACTAGCAGCATCTATCAAACTTTTTTCATACTCAAACTCAGCTCTAATTACAGTAACTTCGTCAATAGTTGAAGAGTAAACACGTCTTACTTTATCTATAGTGTATAACTCGCTCTCCAAAGGAATGGCAATATTTGAAGCCATATCTTTAGCAGATGCACTTGGTTCAACTACTACAATAGCAATTTCAGGTCTATTAGAATTTGGAAATAGTTTTTTATCTAATTTAAAATATCCATTTACTCCCAAAAATAAAAAAAGTGCTAAAAAAGAGTATATAAAATATGGACGAGACAATATGGCTTTTACTAAATTTTTCATCTATTTTTCCACTATTTTATAGTTACTACTACTTGGAAGAATAGAGAGTTTTGACTCACTAGCAAGTGCAATCATTTGACTTATATTTTCACTGATTATTACGTATTCATCATTTTGAGCCAAAATATTTATCTTCTTAAATTCAAAAACTCCACCTTCATATATAACAACATAATTAGCATCTTTTTTATGTAGTATTGTATTTATAGGTAGAGCAAAACCTCTTACATTTTTAGTTATAACTTCAATGTTTACTAAACTTCCAACTGGATAATTTAAAGTAGCATCTAAATCTATTTGAGCTACACTTAAATACATCTCACTACTTTTTAAAATCTTTGTTATTTTTGCATTTATAGTTTTATCTATACTTACTTCTAAACCTTTTTTTATATTATTTTGTGCAAAAGAGAAGGTAAGTTTTTGTTTTTTATCTAAAAGAGTAAGGATTGGTTTTGTAGCAGATGCCATATCTCCAACTTTGAGGATTACACGATCGACAATTGCATCTATAGGAGCTTTTATATTGTAGTACTTTAAACTCTCTTTTTTTGATAAGTATGAGTTTCTTATAGCTTTGAGTTCATACTTTTTAGCCTTTATGCTTTTAAGAGTAGAATCGAGTTTTGCTTTTTTCAACTGAGTCTGTACTTGAGAGTTTTCATAACTTTCTTTAGATAAACCACCAGATTCAAATAAAATCTTATCTCTAAAAAGTTTATGCTCTGTTGATTTTAAATCATTTTGTAAAGAGAGAACATTTACCTCTACACTTTGTATTGAAAACTCCATAGATTTGATTGAATTTTCTAACTGTATTAATGATTCTTGTAACTCTGAGCTATCTATCTCAACAAGTAAATCACCTTTTTTCACTACTTGATTTTCTTTCACATATAAGGCTTTTATAAATCCTGAGATTTTTGTTGTTATTTGTGGAGCATTTTGTGATTCTAATTTTGCTAAAAATGAACTTTTTTCATTTATAGTTTTTTCTTCTACATTCACTACATTAACATTAAACAATGGCATCTTTGCTGTTGGGGCATTTTTAAGCTCACTACTTTTGTTTTTTATTAAAACAACACCACTTAACACTATTACGATTAAAACTATAACTAAGATAATTTTTTTCATTTTGATTCCTCCAATATATATTCAAAATAATAATAAGACTTTATAAGATTGTATTTTGCTGAGATTTGTTTTGCTTTAACTATCTCATTTTTGCCATTAGCGTCAAGATAATTATATATATCAATAGCCTCTTGTTCATATCTGATTTTCTCTATTTTTACAGTTTGTTGACTAAAAGAGAGCTCTTTTTGTGCTCTTATATAAGCTTCTTTATTTAGTTGTATAGTGTTTAGTGCCGCTATGATTTTTTGCTTTAGCTCTAGTTTTGTTTTTTCTAATTCTAGTGAACTTTTTATCTGGTTTATTTTTGCTTTTTGCACAAGTTTATTTGTTCTAGTAAAATCAAATATTTTCCAGTTTAAACAAAGCCCTGCTTGCCACATACTATCTTCATCTCCATCTGCTGAGTAAACTTTAGTGTACTGAGTGTTTGCAAGTACTTTTGGATAATATGATGCTTTTGATTTTTCATACTCATTTGAACTTTTTTCTTGATTGAATTTTGAGAGTTTGTAGTAAGATGTATTTTCAATATTTTTAAAATAACTTTTACTATCTATGAGTTCTTTATCTTTAAAAGGTATATTATCTACTACATCAAAATCATCTTCATAATTCATTAAAACACCAAGTGAAGATTTTAAGATATTTATATTTGATTGCATTTGTCCAATCTCGCTAATAGTGCTTTGCAAATCAGCTTCAACCTTAAATAAATCAACCTTTGCACGTTTACCAAGTGAGATTTCTTGAGATATATTTTGTTTTAATCTTTCAAGAGATTTTCTGTATTGCATCTGTGCATTTTTTTGATTTTTTAAAGATAATATATCAAGATATATTGAGCGTACATGATAAAGGACTTGATTAGTAGTAAGAGTAATCATACTTATTTGTAGCTCATTTTGGATGTTTGCTACGTTAATATCTCTTGTATCACTAAAACCATTGAATAAGACAACACTATAGCTAACACCTACATTTGCAATGTCTTTACTAGTTGCAATATTAGAAGAGATAGGAGGAGATAAAGGCTTAAGTGTACGTTTACTATCGTATTTGGTATAAGTAGAGAAGAGTTCAACTTCACCATATCTTTTTAACTTTTGTGCATCAAAATTTTGTTTTGAACTTTGCAATACATTTTTTTCTATTGCAATATCAATATTGAAATCTTTAGCTCTTTGTTCTACTTCTTCTAGAGTAAAAGCAAATAAACTATGACACATTAGCATTATCACTAAAATCATTCTCATGTTTGACTCTCTTTTTTTTAAGAATTAAAATATGTGTGATAGTATGTAAGTTGTGTTAATGTAGTATTAATAAATGTGGTGTTGCAGAAAAAAAGTGGGTAGAAAAAGAAGCTTAAGCTTCCTCCTCTTGTTCTTTACTCATTCTATCTTTTGCTTGTATTCCTAACAGACCAAGACCTGTTTTTAACGACAATGCAACTACTAAAAGTAGCTTTAAAAGTTTAACTTCATCCTCATTTCCAATAATTCTACAATCATAGTAAAACTTATGAAGAGATGCAGCAAGTGCTTTTAAGTACTCAGGCAGTTTTTGAACCTGACGAGAGCTAAATGCATCTTCGATAATCTCTGGAAGTAAAAGTGCATCAAAAAGAAGACTGTCAGCATTTTCGCCAAGTCCTTTTAGTGAAGCCACTTCTATTTCTTCCTTTGAGAAATTACTCTTAGAGAGAATCGTTTGAATTCTAGCATGAGCATATTGTATGTAAAAAATAGGGTTTGAGCTATCTTGCTTTTTAAACTCAGCTAAGTCAAACTCTAGAGCCGTATCGCTCTTTTTAGATGCAAAGATAAATCTAAGAGCATCTGAACCAATCTCTTCAACTATATCGCTCATAAGTATAACGTTACCAGCACGTTTACTCATTTTGTAAGGTTCGCCATCCTTAAGAAGACTTACCATTTGAGAAAGAAGTGTTTCGAGCTTAGCAGAGTCATAACCCAAAAATTCTATAGCAGCATTTACTCTAGGTATATAACCATGATGGTCAGCTCCCCAGATGTTTATGTAATGCTCAAAACCACGTTCAAATTTTTGGTTGTGATAGACTATATCTCCCGCTAAATAAGTTGGGCGATTGTCTTCACGAACAACAACTCTATCATTATCATCACCCTTAGACTCAGATGCTATCCAGACTTTTTCATCTTTTTTATAGATGCCATCACCCATTTTAGCCATAACTCTATCCCAGTCGTTATACAGAGATGATTCATTAACGAAAGTGTCAAAGTGAATATTCAAGTCAGCCAAAGATGCTACAACGATATCCATAACACCATCTTTAGCCCACAGAGCAAGTTCTTTATAACGAGACTCGTCACTAAAAATCTCTACACCAAACTTCTCTACTGCATCGTTTGCAAGACCTTCTAAGTATTCACCACGGTAATAACTCTCAGGATACTCGACATTTTCTTTTAGTATGTTTTCACGAGCATAAAGAGCAATTGAAAGACCAAGTAAATCGATCTGATTTCCTGCATCATTTACATAATATTCAGCTGTAATGTCATAGCCAAGATGCTTAGCTAATCGGTAAAGTGTATCTCCATAAACAGCACCACGAGCATGACCAATATGAAGTGGACCAGTAGGATTTGCACTAACAAATTCTAAGAGAATTTTAGATTTTTTATCTTGCTTACCAAAGTTGTCTTGATTTTGTAAGGCCCAATTTCCATATTCACTTAAAAAATCTTCACTAAGACGAAAATTCAAGTAACCTTTAACTGATTCAACACTAGAAAATATTTCTGATTCTTGGAATGAATTTGCTAGTTCTTCAGCTATAACCATAGGAGATTTCCTAAGTTCTTTAGCTAAAGAAAAAGCTATTGGAGTAGCAAAATGACCAAAAGACTTATCTTTTGGCTTTTCTAAAACAACCTCACGACCAAACTTTTCGCGCAAAAGCGCCGATACACGTTGTTTCAAAAATTATGCTTCTTTAGTAGTTTTTGGAGCTTCTGTAGATGCAACTTCTTCACTAGCTTCTACTTTTTTTGGAGCTTCGGTAGTTGCTACCTCAGGCTCATCTTTTTCTGCCATCTCACTTTTAAAGTTTTTGATTCCTTTACCAAGACCTTTTGCTAAGTCAGGTATTTTTTTAGCACCAAATAAAAGTACGATAATTCCAAATATTATTAATAGTTCTGTTCCACCAGGCATGCCCATGATAATCCTTTTTTTATAAAATTTATGCGAAAGTATATCTACAGTTTGCTGTAAATACTCTTATCGGTATAACTAAGATATAACTACTGTTCTATATCTTCCCATTTTTGTACAAATTCATTAATCTCATTGTATGATGTTTTCATTCTTGCTGTTTTAGCAATCTGTATCAAGAACTTAGCTGCTCTTTTTAAGTCATCATTTACTATAAAATAATCATACTCACTTATTCTTTGAATCTCTCTTTTTGCCATTGCTAAGCGACCATCAATAACTTCTTGTGAATCAGTTGAACGAGATATAAGTCTTGTTTTTAAATCTGAAAGCGTTGGAGGTGTAATGAAAACAGAAGTTGTAATATCTCCAAGTCTATTGTTAACTGCTGTATTTCCTTGAACATCTATGTCAAAAATAACTAGTTTGCCTTCACTTAGAGCTTTACGAACAGGCTTTATAGATGTCCCGTAATAGTTTCCATGTACTAAGGCATACTCCAAAAAGTTATCCTCTTCTATATCTTTTTGAAACTCTTCTTTACTTACAAAATGATAATGGACGCCATCGATTTCACCAACTCTTATAGGACGAGTTGTTGTTGATATAGAAAAATAACATGCTCCAATATCATTTATAATTTCTTTTAACAAAGAACTTTTACCAGCACCACTTGGGCCAGATAGAACTAAAACTGCTCCGCTTTTATCCACTATTTATCACCTAATGTTATATTTATACTTATCTTCATACCGTTCATAGATGCTGCTACATCTTCGTTCGTCAATGCTGCTAATAATTTTTTAAGAGCTTCTACGCCTTCATTGCCTGAGCTTATTTCTAAATCTTTTATCTCATCAATATCGGCAACTAGTTCTCTTACATTTAATTCATCAACATCCTCTTCACTTTCTTTGCTTGCATTCAAATCTTCAGTCTCAACTTCTTCACCAATTGCTAATTTAATATCTCTAGTATTTAGTGTTTCAAGTCCGTCAAAATCATGTACTACTATATCCATAAGAGTATCCGCATCTACTTCACTCTCCAAATCTTCTTCACTTAATTCAAGAATTGCATTTTTTATCTCACTCTCTAAATCTTCATCATTTAGGTTCTCAAGGCTTAGGTCTTCTTCTGATTCATCTTCTTCTACTTCATCTTCTTGAGAATCTAGATCTAAGTCTGTGAAGTTTTCTGGGTTCGTCTCTTCGAGACTTTCGACTTCATCACTATCTACATCTTCGTCCAACTCTTCAGTGTTGACTTCTGCTTCGAGACTTTCGACTTCATCACTATCTACATCTTCGTCCAATTCTTCAGTGTTGACTTCTGCTTCGAGACTCTCAGGCTCATCAGTATTTGCAACTATTTCACTTTCTTTAGTTACCTCTAACTCTTCAGGGCTAATTTCTTCTCCTTCTAGAGTTAAGTCTAGGTTATCTTCTTGTATTAAATCAAGGTCTAAATCCTCATCTAATTCGTCTTCTTGAGAATCTAAATCTAAATCTAAGTCTAAGTCTTCTAGATTCGTATCTTCGAGACTTTCAAGTTCATCAGAATTTGCAACTATTTCGCTTTGTTTAGTTACCTCTAACTCTTCAGGGCTAATTTCTTCTCCTTCTAGAGTTAAGTCTAGCTTATCTTCAGCGCTTTGTACTTCATCGAGGCTATCTTCTTGTGTTAAATCAAGGTCTAAATCCTCATCTAAGTCGTCTTCTAAGTCTAGTTCTAAATCTTCTAGTTGGTCTTCATCACTTGCAACTGTTTCATCTAACTCTTTAGTATTTAATTCTTCAAAATTATCCAAGTTTAGATCTTCTGTTTCTTCTAAAAGCTCTTGAACCTCTTGTAGTTCATCTTTGTCTAGTACACTTTCACCTAAAGAGTCATCATCTTCTTCACCTAGGTCATAAAGATCAATGTCATTTTCTGAATCTTCATCTAATTCATCAAGAGACGAAATGTCGAACTCTTCATCTAAGTCAATGTCGTCTAAATTTTGTGTATCATCTTCTAAGGAGTCAACTTCTTCTATATCACTAGCTGATAGATCTAATATCTCATCATTATCTATAACTTCATCTAAAGAGTCTGTTAAGTCTAGTTCTTCTTCAACTTGGGCTTGTGTTTGCAGAGGAGCTTCTTCTGACACACCTAAGTCCACAGTATTTGCTTCTTTACCTAAAGTAGCAAATAGTTCTACTAAGTCAGTTGGCAAAAAAGGTTTTCTTATAGTAGTCGTAAAGCCTTCAACATCTTGAGCATCACGTGAACATATGTATACTGATTTATCAAAATTAGTTTTACTTTTTATTTCACTGATTATATCTTCAGTATATAAAGTATCATCCAACACTAAAAGATCATAGTCTGAACCTTCAATCTCTTCAACACTAGCAATTATATCAAGTTCATCAGAGGTCTTTTGTGCACTTAGTGTTACTAGCTTTGTAACTACAGGATTATCATTTAAAAGTAATATGTTCACATCTATTCCTTCGAGGGCATAAGTTTTATTATTGTATCAAAATAAAACTAAAAAAACATCTCTAAATAATTGAAAGCTTCTTGCATCTGTGTTTTTAAAATCAACATACTAGAAGTTAAAGTCACTATTAGAACTACAAATGCAACCATAATTTTAATAGGAAATCCGATTACCAGTAAGTTAAACTGAGGCATTGTTTTCATTAGCATTCCAAAAATAATATCTTGTAAAAAGGTTAAAGCGATAATCGGAAAAGCTATCATAAAACCTACTACAAACATATTTCCAGCTGCCTTAATAATATAATTAAAAAGGTCTTCTGTCATTAAAAAACCCCCTAAGGGAATAGCCTTTAGTGAACCATCTATAAATAGTAATATCCAATGATGCATATCCATTGACAAAAGAATCATAAGTCCCATTAGAGACAAAAATTGTGAAATAATTGGCATTGATATACCAGACTGAGGATCAATTGCACTTGCCATAGAAAAACCCATCATAAAAGATATTTGACCACCTGCGAATGTTATAACATTAAAAGCGAGTTGCAATACTATACCAATAGCTAACCCAAATAGCAACTCACTCAAAATTGCAAGCATTATACTTGGGACAGTTATAGCTATAGTTAAAGGTGGCATAGAAGAATAAAAAACAATAGTAAAGAAAAATGCCATTGCAGCTTTTATAGTTATAGGAATATTTTGGTGTGAGAATATTGGAGTTGCCATAAAAAGTGCTGCAAAACGAAAAAACAGAAGAATAAAACCTACTATATAAGTATCACTAAATACTTCTGCCCAAGGAACCATTACATTTTACTCATTTAACTACAAGAAGTTTTTTATTTTCTAATCTATAAACTTTTTTACATTTAAGCGCCAATTCTTCATCATGCGTAACAAGAACCATTCCCGCATTTTTTCTCTCTATATATTCAAACATAATGTCCATTACTTCATTAGCAGTGGTTTTGTCTAGGTTTCCAGTTGGTTCATCAACAAATAAAATTCTAGGTTGTTTTGTTAAAACTCTAGCTATAGATACTCTTTGCTGCTGTCCACCCGAGAGTTCAGTGACTTTTTGGTTTAATGCTTCATAAATGTTTAGTTTTTTTAGTAGTTTATCGTCAACTTTTTGTTCTGACAACATTGCAGCGACTTCTAGATTTTCTAAAGTACTAAAACCTTTAAAAAGATAGTGAGACTGAAACACAAGTCCAAGTAAATCTCTTTTGATTTTAGCTAATTTTTTTTTGCTCATTAAAGAAACATCTTCATTAAAGAGGCTCACACTTCCACTCTCAGCTATTAAAAGAGTTGATAAGATATGAAGTAATGTTGATTTACCACTTCCACTTACACCAATAATAGCAATAGAATCTCCTTCGTCTAAATCAAGAGAAATATCGCTAAATAATTCGTAATCAAATGTGTGTGATAAATTTTTTGCTGATAATAAGTTCATAAAAAGGATTATAGCAAATGTATCTAAATAAAGTTATGATAAGCTCTTCTCTTTTTCTATAAGAGCCACTACTCCATCGTACATATCTTGAACACACTCAACTTCTGTAACACCAAGTCTTCTACTGTTACTAACATCATATACTCCCCCTTCACTACGAGAGTGTTCCCCATGTATACCTCTTATTTGGAGCTTATACTTGTTCAATATTTCTTCAAATTGTTTCATCTCAGAACCCAGTTTAGGTAGTTTTATATGAACGCTAGCTCGCATGGCTGTTCCTAAATTTGTAGGACAACTTGTAATATAACCCAGATGCTCATTATAAGAAAACTTCACTTTTTTCTCTATTTCACCAATAGCGCTAGAGAGTCTAGTAAATACTTCTTTAATATCTCCACCCATTTGCATAGAGATTATACGAAGCTGGTCTTCTTCATTTACCCAAACAAGGAATGTTTTTTCATCATTATGATAAATTCCTCTTGCACTTGGCCAATCTCTGTTTAGTCCAGCGGCTTCAAGAAAACGGTCACCATCTTTAAACAAGAAGTGATCTTTAATCAACTTCTTACTATCAGCTCCACTCATACCTTCTATAGGATAATATTTTCCAGATAATTTTCCCTCTAAATTATTTAATGCAGAAGCGACTTGGGTCTGAATTTCAACACGTTGTTCTTTTGTAATTGCAGCTCCAAGGGGGAAATTTGCAATATTTCTTCCTACACGGATACGAGTTGAAATTATGTATTTACCATCAACATCAGGATTTGGAGCATTAAGGTCATCCGGATTTAAATTACTTTTGTGTTTATCATCCTTACTAAAACCATGGTACTCTTGGATTATGGGATCAAATAAAGGTGCAAATAATGAATAAGATTCTTCATCTCCAGCATAAACACCAATGTCACTATCTATATTTACAACACCAGAGTTTATTAAATTATCAAGAGTAAAGCCGTTACTTGTTTTTTTGTCTTTAAGTTCTTGAAAAACTTCTCTACTTAGATGCTTACTTAGTTGTGAGGTACACTCTTGTGCAAACTCTGGAAATTTATCTTTTGTATTCATATCAAACTCTTTATTTTGTATATTATTATATCTATAATTTCTAAGTGCCGAAGATTTTCTTGCATCCCAGACCTGATCTATGGTCTAGTTTTTTTGCATAAACTCTCTCAACAAGTTTTTTAACTTTATAAGCAATATAACCATTAAAGTAAACTCCTAAAAGTTTAGAAACAGCATATCCTCTGCCTAGAGCTATTAAAGTACCACGAGACTTTATCTTGTGTTTTAACAGTGGTTTATTTAAAACAAGATTGCAAATATTTTTCGAGCACAGTTCTGCCATTTGTTCTGCTACATCAGCTGTTGGAGCAACTGCATTACCATCATTATATATAGTGGTACAATCTCCTATAGCAAAAACCTCACTGTGTTGTGCAACTTGAAAAGAATCATTTGTAACTATATAACCATAATCATTTTTTTCAAGGTCAAGTTCATGGACTAAACTACTAGGTTCTACTCCTCCCGCAAAAATCATAAAGTCCATAGGTAGTACTTCTCCACCACTAAGAGTTACAACTTCACTAGTTAACTCAACAACTCTTCTCTCATGCTTAATTACTACACCTAACTCTAGAAGTCTTTTCTGTGACCTTTGAACCAAAAACTCATCCATTCCTTTTAGAATTGTTTTTCCTGAATTTATTATTACTATATTTAGTTTTCTACATATAAAATTATTTCTATGATAAAACTCTTTAGAATACGATGCCATTTGCGCAGCTATTTCAACACCACTTAAACCTGCCCCTGCAATTATTATATTTATTGGAGTACAGTAAGTTCCACCCTCTTCTACTTTGTTAAATAAGGACATCTCAAACTTTTGCTTAAAGTACATCGCACTATGAAGCGCTTTAACCCCATAAGCATACTTTCTTAATCCTGGGATAGTAGGTATAAACTTTGTTTTCGAACCGACTGCTATTACAAGGTAGTCATAACTATATCTTTGAATTTGAGTTATTATTTTTTTATTTTTAAAATCAATATTTGTAATTTCTTCTTTATGAAACACAACGTTATCATCAAATCCCATACAAAAAGTAAAGAGATCTACCGTTACTTGAGCGAAGTCATTTTCATTTGCTATAAGGTCATAAACATCTGTTTGCATAAAATGATAAGGATTTTTGTCGAAAAGTATTATTTCATTATTTGGATTTTTTGCTAATCTCTCAACTGTGCGAAGACCTGCATAGCCACCACCAATAACGATAATTTTATTTGATTTTTGATTTGACATACAGTAAGTATATCGTTATTACTTATAAAGTAGCACACCTTATAAGTAATAAAACAATATATTCAAGATAGAACTAATCACAAAATTAGTTGGGTTTTATAAAAAGTTTACTCAATCAACATCAATTGCTGTTTTGATATCAACTAATTAACCTATTAAACTTCACCTTTTTCTTTTAGTTCTTTATAGAAAGTACTATGAAGTATTTCTACTTCTTCTTCTTCTTTATAACCAGTTATTATACTATGTATAGCACCTTT
>JBLIEY010000044.1:0-18241 GCA_047633475.1 Sulfurimonas sp. | reverse complement strand
CATCTAATAGCACTTCATCATTAGATATCTTTGCACTTGGTAAGAATATACCTATTATAATAAGGAAAAAAATTAAACCAGAATATATAAAAGAAAAATTGAATCCTAAGATAAAAAGAACTACTAAGGAAAGAGCAATAAAATATAAATTTTGCTTATTTTTGAAGAGAGATAATAAATTCATCATATGAAACTCCTTTATCAGTTAATATATTATCTAAAAGTTTTTTTGATGCTTTAATGCCAGCATTTTTTTCTTCTATCAAGAGTTCGCTATATACTTTTTCTATAGTTGCAAATGCATTATCTTTTGGTTTTCTTCTTACAGAGTAATAACCAATTATATTTCCTTTGGCATCTAATGAAGCTGTAACATTTGCAAAAACCAAATAAAAATCACCGTTCTTGCATTTATTTTTAACATAAGCATTGATTGTTTTTCCACTTTTTATCCTATCCCAAAGCAATTGAAATACTACAGCTGGCATATCTTCATGTCTTAATATATTTTGAGGAGCATTAAGAAGTTCTTTCTCAGAATACCCTGACATTTCAATAAATGTTTCATTACCATATGTTATACGACCTTTCAGGTCTGTTTTTGAGATAATAAAATCATTTTTGTTCATCATTTTTTGCATTTACAACCTCCATTAATTAATAATCATTATATCTAAATTAATTATATAATAACAATATTTAGCAATAACAACATTTAAAAGTAATATTATTATTCGATAAAAATAAAAGACCAAAAACTAAATTCACAACACTACTTATAATATTAAGCACTTCATTAGCAACATTTTCATACTCTACTTCTAATAAAATAAATTTAACAATATTTACAAATAAATAAAAAGAGAATTATTATGTCAAATAGATTAGAAAAAGAAGATAGTCCTTACTTACAACAACACAAAAACAATCCAGTTGATTGGTGGCCTTGGTGTGATGAAGCATTTCTTAAAGCTGAGAAAGAAAACAAAGCTATATTTATTAGTATAGGTTACTCTTCTTGCCATTGGTGTCATGTTATGGAAGAGACTGTATTTGAAAACCAAGAATGTGCAGATATTTTAAATGAAAATTATATATCTATAAAAGTAGATAGAGAAGAACGTCCAGACATAGACAAGTATTATCAAGAAGTGCACATGCTTCTAAATCGTCGCGCTGGTGGATGGCCAACATCAATCTTTTGTACTCCACAGAACAAGCCTTTTTTTGCAGGAACTTACATTCCTCCTGAGTCAAGAGAAGGTTCTATTCAACATATTGGCTTTAAAGATCTTACAAGACTTATAAGCTCAAAAATAGTAGAAAATGATGCCAAGTTATACAAAAATGCTGATGAAGTTGAGAGTTTTATAAACAAAACAGAGCATCCAAATGAAGCTACAGTTTTAAAAGAAGACTTTACTAAAAACTTTATGCTTCAAGTTAAAAACAACTATGAGACAAAAGATGGTGGGTTTTCTGTTTCACCAAAATTTCCGCATGCATCTACTCTAGGAACACTTTTAACTATTGACAAGCTTTATGATGACAAATCTGCTAAAGCGATGCTTCTACATACACTTTATAGTATGAAAAAAGGTGGAATGTATGACCTTGTTGATGGAGGCTTTTGTCGCTACTCTGTAGACAGTGAATGGAGAGTTCCACACTTTGAGAAGATGCTTTATGACAATGCCCTACTTTGTGAGTTATATACAAATGCTTATCTAACATATAAAGATGAAAGTTTTTTAGCAATTGCTAAAGAGATAGCTAATTTCTGGCAGAATTTTATGAGTGAAGATAATCTTTTTTATAGTGCAAGTGATGCAGATAGTGAAGGAGAAGAAGGGACTTACTTTGTCTATAGTTATGATGAAGTTCACAAGGCTTTATCTGAGCATGGATATACAAATATTGAAGAGATGCTCTTAGAGATGGAAGTTACAAAAGAAGGTAACTTTGAAGGTAAAAATATCATCCGTTTTAACAACGGCGAAGTTCCTACATACTTTGAGAAAGTAAAAGTTATTTTACAAGATTTAAGAAAAAACAGAGACTATCCATTTATAGATATGAAAGTTCAAACATCATGGTCAAGTATGATGATAAAAGCCCTATTTACTTTGGGAAATGTAGATTCCAAATATAATGACATGGCTGTAAAAAGTCTAGATTCACTTCTAAAAACTATGTTCATAGATGCTAAACTTTATCACACTACACTTATACATAAGGCTCCTAAAGTTGAAGCTTTTTTAGAAGACTACGCATATCTAGCACAAGCTCTTATAACTGCATATAACTCAACACAAGATGATTTGTATCTTATACAAGCGCAGAGATTTGCAAATATTGCATTGGAGAAGTTTTATACAAAAGGAGCTTGGAATTTTAGCAATGGGGAGTTTGAAACAAAGGCAGATATTGCTGACAATACATACACAAGTTCTGTAAGTATTATATTAGATGTTTTAATCTCTTTATCAACTCTTCTTGAAGATGAGAAGTACTCCACTTTTGCTTTTAAAACCCTTGAGTACAACTCTTATGAGTTAGGAAGAAGACCAATAATATATCCATATATGTTACGCCAGATGCTAAGACATTTAAAAGGAGACAGAGTTATAAAGTCTGAAGCTTCAAACTTATCTAAAAATGCTTATGAACTTAGTTCTTTAAATTACCCTTTTGTGCAAAAAAAACTAAGCCAAGATTCTGCATTTATGGTGTGTGGAGATAAAAGCTGTTTTGCAAAAACAGATAATATAAATAAAATCAATGATATAATAAAAAATAGTTTCTAAATAAAAGGACAAAAATGAAAGCAGTTATATTAACAATTATACTAACGCTTGGAGTTATTACAATGTTTACAGCATGTGAAAGAAATGATTACCAACACCCCGGCTATCGTTCAAATAACAAGTAATGCTAGGGTCATTAAATAAACTCGTCTTTATGATAACGCTTGGGTACAAGTACATTAAAGTTTTTAAAAAAACGTACTTTCACCCTTTTATCTCTATTAAATCAGCATATAAGCAACTGTCTATCGATAGACAGTCGTACGCGAACAGAACACTTGAATTTATGAATATTGAAGTACAGCTTATAGGCGAAGTCCCAAAACAGAACAAAGCACTTTACGCTATAAACCACCGCTCACTTCTTGATATTATTGTGATGGAACATATCTTCTCAAAACATAATAAAAGTGGAACTTGGATAGCCAAACAAGAGCTTTTTGATGCATTTTATGGTGATTTTTTTAGATATAGTGGATGCATAAGTGTAGACTTGGAAAACAGAAAAGGTCTTTTAAAATTTTTTAAAGAGATTAAAAAAACTTTGTCAAAAATAGATGATTTTAATATATATATTTTTCCTGAGGGAGAAAGAAACAAAGAAAATGGTCTACTAGAGTTTCAAAGTGGTGCACAAAAAATAGCAAAAGCAAACAACCTTGATGTAGTTCCAGTATTTATAAACGATACTTTAGAAAGTGTATTTAGAAATGCTCCTTACAAAGAGAAAAAAATAGTTCAAGTATATATAGGTGATGCAATAAATCATGAAAATTTAGAAGAGAATTACAAAAAATTTATAAATAATAAAATAGGAGAAAAAAATGAGTAAAATGAAATTAGGTGTAAATATAGACCATGTTGCAGTTTTAAGAGAAGCAAGACGTGTTAATGACCCAGATATACTAAATGCTCTTTTTGTTGCTTGTGCTAACGGTGCAGACCAGATTACGGTACATCTTAGAGAAGACAGAAGACACATTCAAGACGTAGATGTTAAAAACATTATGCTTCAGTCTAGTTTGCCTGTAAACTTAGAGTGTTCTATAAACAAAGAGATCTTAAATATAGTTAGTGATTTAAAACCACATCGTGCTACTTTAGTTCCAGAGAGAAGAGAAGAAGTAACAACTGAAGGTGGACTTGATGTTTTTAAATACTCTGATGATATAGCTTACGCAATTGAGCAACTTCATGACTCTATAATTCCAGTTTCTTTATTTATAGACCCAACTATAGAAGCAGTAGAAAAGTCAAAAGAGTTAGGTGCTGAAATGGTTGAATTACATACTGGTCTGTTTTCTAACTTGTTTGCAATGCTGAATTCTTCACTTCCTTATACAAACCATTCAGTAAAAGAGCTTGAACTTCCTCGTTATGAGTTAGCAAGCAAACTTGAAAAATCTTTAGAAGACATTCAAAAAGCAGCAACTCATGCTAAAAAACTTGGACTAGAAGTAGCAGCCGGTCACGGGCTAAACTATCATAATGTTTCTCATATGATGGGCATAAAAGGAATCACAGAGTTAAACATCGGGCAATGTATCATTGCAAGAAGTGTTTTCACTGGACTTGCAGATGCGGTTAAAGATATGAGAAAACTAACTAAAAGATAATGGTAAAACACAACATAGCTATAAGTATTGGTGACTTAAATGGAGTGGGTTTAGAGATAGCTCTAAAAGCCCACGAAGAAGTCTCAAAACTTTGTAATCCTATCTACTGTATAAACCCTCAGATGCTTGAACTTGCTACTAAACTCTTAAATACTAAAATACCAACTAATATAAAACTAAACTCTGTTGATGGTGAGTTTGAAATAGAGCCGGGAGTTGTAAATTCTGCATCTGGAAGGTACTCTTACGATTCTTTTATGAGTGCTATAAAACTTTGTGAAGACAAAAATGCAGATGCTGTTGTCACAATGCCTATTCATAAAGAAGCTTGGATGAAGGCTGGTTTAGAGTATAAAGGTCACACCGACCTACTCCGTAAACACTTCAAACAAGACGCTATTATGATGCTTGGCTGTGAGAAGATGTTTGTAGCTCTTTTTACAGAGCATATGCCTCTTAAAGATGTTGCATCTGCTGTACAGTATGTAAAACTAAAACAGTTTTTTATGGATTTGCACAAGTCAATTCCAAACGAAAAAGTAGCGGTACTTGGTCTAAACCCACATGCCGGTGATAATGGTGTTTTGGGAAATGAAGAACTTAGAATAACAAAAGCCATAAAAAGTGCAAACAAAAAAATAGGCTTTGAGCAGTTTTTTGGTCCAATAGTCCCTGATGTTGCATTTGCACCTCACACAAGAGATAATTACAAATACTTTGTTGCAATGTACCATGACCAAGGTCTAGCACCACTAAAAGCTCTTTACTTTGATGAGAGTATAAATGTATCTCTTAACTTACCTATTATCAGGACTTCTGTAGACCATGGAACTGCCTTTGATATTGCCTACAAAGGTCAAGCTAAAACGCTTAGTTATATCAATGCTATAAAGAGTGCTATTTCTTTTATAAAATAAGATATGTCTCCAATAATACTTAAAGAAACACTTAAGTACAATAAGACAATTGGAGTACAGAAATGACAAACAGTAAAGTATTTGGTAGCACATTAATAATAGCAGGTACAACAATCGGGGCTGGTATGTTAGCTCTACCGCTTGTAAGTTCAGGTTTAGGGTTTGGGGTGGCTAGTTTAGTAATGATTGCTATTTGGGCTCTTATGATATATACAGCTCTATTAATGATTGAAGTACATCAATTCGCACCTAAAGAAGCTACACTCTACACTTTAGCATATAATTTACTTGGAAAAAAAGGTCAAGTTATTGCGACAGGAGCCATGGTGTTTCTTTTTTATTCTCTTTGCGCTGCATACATAGCAGGCGGAGGTGAACAACTTAACACTAGATTGGCTATGTGGTTTGGTTCAAGTATTCCCATTCAAAGTGGAGCTATAATCTTCACTCTTGTGATTGCAACGGTAGTAAGTATTAGTACACGTTCTGTAGATATAATAAACCGTAGTTTATTTGTTTTAAAACTCATTACTTTAGCCATAATGTTAACACTTCTTTTTCCAAACACTTCTATGCAAAATCTAGTAGAACTTCCTATTCATCAAGGTCTTATTATCTCTGCTCTGCCTGTAGTATTTACTTCATTTGGTTTTCATGGTTCTATTCCTTCAATCGTAAAATACGTTGGTACAGATACCAAGACATTAAGACGTATTTTTATTGCAGGTTCTGCTCTTCCTTTATTTATATATCTTTTATGGCAGATTGCAAGTCAAGGCGTAATGCCTCAAGCTCAACTTATGCAAAGTAATGGACTTAGCAGTTTTATTGCTTCACTTAGTAACTTACTTCATAATTCAAAGATAACAAGTGCAGTTAGTATTTTTGCAGACTTAGCTCTTACCACTTCTTTTTTAGGTGTTAGCTTAGGACTTTTTGATTTTGTTGCAGATATGCTAAACAAATACAGCACAAAAAAACAAAAACTGCCCACTGCATTAGTAACTTTTTTACCTCCTCTCTGCTTTGCTATATTTTATCCTCAAGGATTTATAATGGCACTTGGCTATGCCGCTTTTGCTTTAGTAATATTAGCTTTATTTCTTCCGGCTGCAATGGTACATAAACAACGTAAAGAACGACTAAATGAAGGTTATCGTGTAAAAGGAGGAAATGTAGGCTTAGTTGTAGTAACACTTTGTGGTGTTTTAATTATGTCAGTACAAGTTTTACAGATGCTACACATTATGCCATCTGTAGGTTAAGTTTAAACTAAAAGAGAAAAATAAATTATTTATATAATTATTATTTTTTAAGACTATGCTTGGTATAATTTATTTAATAATATTATTTTTTAAGATTTTACTGAGTGTAATTTATTTAATAATATTAATTATATTAAAGGACATAAATGAAAATTTTATTATCGCTTTCATTAGTTACAGCTTCTTTAATGGCTGCAAACTTAGTAGATATGGCAAAAGAAGCAGGCTTAAAGCCAATACCAATTTCTCAGAGTGCTTTATACAAGATTATTGACTATCCTAGAAACCCTATAACAATGGATAAGATGGAACTTGGTAAAAAATTATATTTTGATCCAAGACTATCTAAGAGTGGTCTAATTAGTTGTAATACATGTCATAATTTAGGAGAAGGTGGAGACGACGGACTTCCTGCCGCAATCGGTCATAAATGGACTCCAAATCCTAGTCATTTAAACTCTCCTACTGTTTATAATGCAGTGTTTTTTGATGCTCAGTTTTGGGATGGTCGTGCTAAAGACTTAGAAGAACAAGCTCAAGGTCCAATGCAAGCACACCCTGAAATGGCATCTACAAAAGAGCATGTTGAACTTACGGTAAACTCTATGCCTCAGTATGTAGAAGAATTTAAAAAAGCTTATGGTCAAGATGTAAAAATTACATTTGAGAAAGTCACAGATACTATTGGTTTATTTGAGAGGACCTTAGTAACACCATCTCCGTATGATGACTTTTTACATGGTGATAACAATGCACTTACAACTGCACAAAAAGATGGTCTTAAAACATTTATAGATACTGGTTGTGCTTCATGTCATAATGGGATATCACTTGGTAAAGGGATGAATGCTTTTAATATTACAGCTACTTATAAACACCAAAATCTTGGTGATTTTAAAGGAGATGCTAACTCTATGGTGAAAGTTCCAACACTTCGTAATATTACGCAAACTGCACCATATTATCATAATGGTGCAATCTGGAATTTAAAAGAAGCTATTATCGAAATGGGAAGAATTCAACTTGGAACTGAAATAAGCAATAAAGATGCTGCTTCAATTGAAGAGTTTTTAAAATCATTAGATGGAATAAAACCTGCATTATTAATACCAATGCTTCCAGCTTCAACTGCTACAACACCAAAACCTGATATGAACTAATTTAATAGCAACCTTGTGTTGCTATTAATGGAGTTAAAGGTTTAGTTTTATCTGTTATACTCTCTATTATGAATCCTATACTTTTTTTAACAGCCTTTTTAGGCGTTTTTATTCTTATTAATATGTACATTTCTAAACGGCTTATTGCTAAACTAGACATGAAAGAAAGATATAAATCATACCTACGCATCTTTTTAATTATAAACCTTATTGGTATTATTGGTTACGCTGTAGGTCGTTACTATGCTGATATACCAAACTGGCTTTACTTTCTTTTCTCAATTCCGATAGGTATACTTTTTTTACTGTTTTGTACAGCCATTATTTATGATATATCAAGAGTTATTATTCATTACACTCCTATGTCACAAAAAAGAAGAATTTTTTTTAAACGCTCAATTGACGTCTCATCTCTAGTGGTAGCAACATCACTTAGTGCAAGGGCAATGTATGAGGCGAAACATGTAAAGTTAGAAAAAGTAAATATAAAAATAAACAAACTAAAAAAACATTATAAAATAGTCCAACTAAGTGATATTCATATTGGTGGTTTAATAGATAAAGATTTTATACACAACCTTGTTCAAAGAGTAAATGCACTAAATCCTGACCTTGTTGTTATCACAGGTGATTTAGTTGACATTAATATTGTTCATGCTAGAAAAACACTAGCTGAATTGAAAAGTTTAAACTCCAAATATGGAACTTACTTTATAGTAGGTAATCATGAGTATTTTCATGATATAGCAGCTATCTTAAAGGAAGTAAAATCTCTTGGTATAAGAGTTTTAGAGAATGAAAATGTTTACATTGGTGAGAAAGGTGAAGGTTTTAATCTTGCCGGCGTTTATGATGTATTTGGATATAGAACTAACACTTACGTACCAGAGATAGAAGATGCCCTTAAAAATCTTCAAGACTCACCAACAGTTCTTTTAGCCCATCAACCAAGATATATTGAAGAAGTAACTCATAGTGTTGACTTGATGTTGAGTGGTCATACACATGGAGGACAGCTTTATCCTTTTAGATTTCTTGTTAAACTACAACAACCATATATAAGTGGTCTACATCAGCATAACGAGAACTTACAGATATATGTAAACAAAGGTACCGGATTTTGGGGCCCACCAATGAGACTTGGTGCTAGTAGTGAGATAACTGATATAACATTAGAACCTACTTCTTAAGACATTTTTCTAAACATAATACTGCTTTTAATATTATGCTTTACTATCTCCATATCAAGTTCAGATGCTAGATATTCAAATGTTTTAAGACTAAAAAATCCTATATGAGTTATATCTTTTATATAAAACCACTTCAAAAATTTCTCATCATCACTTGGATGAAAGTAAGTCATAATAAGTAGATATCCATCTTTGTTCAGATGCGAGAGTAACTCTTTTATAGTATCAAGTGGATTTGCCAAATGCTCCATAACTTCAGTAGAACAAATTAAATCATACATTTTGTTTTCATAAACTTTTTTTGGAAAATAGAACAAATCAAATACATCGCAAGAGATACCAACTCTCTCTAGTAAAACCGGCAAGACTTTACCCTCTCCACAACCAAAGTCTAAAGCTGTTTTTATACCTTTAGCATCTGCTGATACAAACTCTTCTATTAGCTTTTCAAACATCTTTACATAACCAAGGGATTTTAAGTTGTTATCGTGATTGTCGTAGTGTTTTTTTTCGAGACTTGCATCTAGATAGTATTTATCATCCATAAATATATAGTCGCATTTACCGCATCTATAATAAACTTTAGATGTTTTTTTATCTTCAATTATACTCGTAGAAGAGTGACATAATTTACATTTATTACTTATCATTTTAAAATCAAATCTTTTTTAATTCTCTCAAATGCATCTTTAATATTTTCACTTGTCACATTATTTTTTAAATCAATATAATAACTATATTCAAGAGCGTTATTTTTAGATATTTCCATCTTTAGATAACTTGTAGGAAAGTTTGAGAGTGCTTTTTTTTGATAGTTTTGGTTTGAGTTACAGACTATAGAACTTTTTGAGTTGACTTCTAATTTTAAAGGACAAGAATCATCAAAAGTATACAGTTCTTTTATAGTTTTAGTAATTATTTCGTCTGCAGGAAAGACTACTAGTTGCATACACTCTAGTTTATTTTTAGTAATCTCTTCATTGTAAATATTTACAATTGCCTTATCACTACATCCTTGAAAAAGTACAAGTGTGAAAAGAAAAAAACTATAAAAGTGTTTCAATATCAACTAACTCCACACGACTACACTCTTTTTTAAACAACTTTTTAGCGATTGCATCTTCTTCAGCTAAAACAAGGATATCTGCAAAGTCATCTTTAGATACTTCAAGAGTATTGAGCTCTTTAGCAGTTTCAACTATAAGTGAAGATTCTTCACTAACTGCAACTAGATTAATATTTCTCAAACCTTTTGCAAATTCACTTTTAATAGCTTTAGATACTTTCTCGTTAAGAAGTAATTCTTGAAGGCTTACACTTGTGTTCAAATCTGAATCACACAATACTTTATATGTTACAACCATATTTCCATTCATAATATTTTCCTTTATATTTTAGTAATAAATCGCAACAATAGTAAAAGCTGCGAAAAACATCAGGTGAGATATACCCTCAAAATAGTTTGTTTGTCCTTCATCTGTTGTTTTCCAAGCTAAAATAACTGTCAAGATTAATGCACCAATCTCAAGTGGACTAAAGTCAAGAGTCAGTCTAATACCGCTTAAATATGCAAGTGCCATAAGAATTGGAACAGTTAAAAGAATCGATACTGTTGAAGCACCCATCGCAATATTTACAACTCTCTGTATCTCGTCATTTTTCGCAGCTTTTATAGCCGTAACAATTTCAGGTGAAACTGCAACTATAGCGATTATAAGTCCTGACAATCCAGCAGACAAACCATACTCTTTAGCCAGTTTTATACCATCATTTGCAAAAACTTCCGCACCCAAAGCTATGATAGCTATGAATAAAAAGATTGAAAACATCAGTCCAAAATTGTTAAACTTATCAAATATATAGTCGTCGTCCTCTTCATGTACTTGTGAATCTTCTTGCATCTTTCTTTTTATTCTAAATATTCTGCTTCTTACAGTTTGTTTAAAAAAGTGGGTATGAGTTTTTGTCTGAAAGATAAGAATAAAAATATAAAAAATCATTAACAATCCAGCAATAAGCATAGAAGCTTCTTCAACTGTTGCTACCGTATGTTGACTTTGAGTAAGTAAGCTTGGAACTAAAAGAGCTATACTTGTTACAAGAAGGATGGTTGTATATGCACTTGATGTCTCTTTGTTATGCTCTTGTTCTGTGAACCTTAGCCCTCCTAGAAATACAGCTAAACCCAAAAGCACATTCATATCAACTATTACGGCCGCGATGATACCACCTTTTACAGTATTTACTACTTCAGGATCAGTTGCAGCTTGCAGTAAAATGATATATAAAAGCATAATTTCTACTACAACCGCACTCAGTGTTAGAACAAAACTACCATAAGGTTCTTGAAGTCTTTCGGATAAAATTTCTGCTACTTCTGATACACTTATAGATAAACTTCCTATACCTATAGCCGCAAATAGAGTGGCTAAAGCACCTTGAGCATTATTATGAAAATAGTATGCCAACAAAATCGAGAAAATACCAAGAAATATATCCCAATAGTCTTCAATAAAATATTTTAACTTTCTATTTTCTTTTTTTAATGTTGTTTGCAAAAAATCTTTTCCTTATAATAATATTAATGTTGCTAATCCCAAAAAGCTAAAAAACCCGACTATATCTGTTACAGTAGTGAGTAAAACTGTACTTCCAATAGCAGGGTCTATTCCTGCCTTTTGAAGAAGCAAAGGAATAACACTTCCAAAAAAACCGGCACTTATCATATTTACTATCATTGAGATCCCGATTACTAAACCTAACAATGGTATATCAAACCAGAAATAAGAAATTATACCTATAAGTAGTGCAAACAATGTACCATTTACCAAAGATATGACTACCTCTTTATATATAGTTTTTCTTGCATCTGCTCCAACTATATCACCTAGAGCCATTTGACGGACCGTAACGGTAAGAGTCTGCGTACCTGCATTTCCTCCCATTGAAGCGACTATTGGCATCAATATTGCAAGAGCAACAAGGGATTGTATTGTTGTGTCGAATATTCCAATAACAAGCGAAGCAGCAATAGCAGTTATTAGGTTTAACGCAAGCCATATCGCTCTTGTTTTTCCAATTGCAAACATATTCTCATCATGCTCAGCTTCATCACTAACACCCGCAAGGTGATAGATCTGCTCAGTCGCTGTTTCTTGGATAATATCATAAATATCATCCGAAGTAATTCTTCCTATAAGTATATTATTGTCATTTACAATAGGTAAAGAACTAAGATTATAGTTAGTAACCATCTCAACTACATCTTTTATGTCATCTTTATGATTTGTAAAATAGTTTGTATATTTTTCAGATGGAATATCTTCAAATTTTAGACTATGCTCAAAAATAATCAGTTCCTCTAGTCCTACAGATCCTAAGTATTTGCCATTATTGTCAACTATATGAACATGCCATATATTATCTACTTCATTAGCTTCTTTTAGTCTTTTTAGTCTCTTAATCGCGTCACCAATATTATCACTTATCTTTGCACTGAAAAGCTCGTTCTGCATATAAGAACCAGCTTCATTGTCTTCATATGACATAAGTTGTTCGATAATCTCTTTGTCTTCATCATCAAATCTTTCTAAGATTGTTTGTGCTATTTCTTGATTATCATCACTAAGTGTCTGAATAAAGCTTGCTGCATCATCTGTATCCATTTTTGATGCAATATCAGCTATTTTTTTGGTGCTTAAAAGGTCTGTGATTTCTTCTTGAATATGCTCAGGCATTTCAGATAATATATCTGCAAAAAGCTCATGAGGAATCTTTTTTAATACTTTTAAATACTCTTCTTTATCAATGTCGCGTAGTTCTAATAACTGTTCTGATATATCATAAGGGTGAACAGTGCTGATTTCTAGTTTATATTGATTTATTTCAAAAAAGATTGTTTCAATTAGTTGATCTAATTCTTCTTTATTTATCTGCATTAGCACACCCCTCTTTATAACTGTTCATAAATTGTAGTATATCAAAAATTTCAAATAGAGTCTGCTTTAAATCAAATAAACTTAACTAACGCTGGTCTTTTTAGAAATCATCTTTAAGTATATAATCACACTAATGCCAGAACTTCCAAGAATCATCGCCATAACTACTATCTGGTATCTTACAGCTATTAAAGGATCTACACCGGAGAGAATCTGTCCAGTCATCATACCAGGAAGAGAAACTATACCAACAGCTAAGAATGAGTTTATTACAGGAATCATAGATGCTTTAAAAGTACTTTTTAATGCTTCATGTGGTGATGATGTCAATATTTCTTTTTCATACCTCTCAGCTGCAAGTGAGACTGAGGTCATAGAGTTTGCATATATCATACCTGCAATTGGTATGACATATCTTGGTTCATAAAAAGAAGTAAGCTCTAATATAAATTCTGTAACTAAAACAAGATTTACAGTTCCACCAACAGCGATAGCGAAAAAGATTATAAAATATGAGCAAAGAGAAGAGTTATGAATATTTCTCATAACTATATAACTTGACATTGATACCATCACAAAAACTATAAAAAGTCCAATATACCAAGAGTCATTTTCAAAGATATAGATAAGGACATAACCGATTAGTAAGAGTTGAATAACCATGCGGATTGTTGCGTAAAGGACTTCTGTTGAATCATTTACCCATTTGCTGTAATAGTACCAGACGATGGCTAGTGGAAAAAGTAAATAAAGGAAATTTTGTACTGGTATCAACTCCATTAAATTTCCTTAATTAATTACTATCTCTTTTTAAAAATGAGAAGTGTTTTGTCCTCTGTATCATAAAGAGAAAATGTTTGTTTATCTATTAGTTTCAAGCCTGATAATTTTTGGAAGATTTTTATCTTATGAAAGTATTGAACAATAGTATCTTGATGTTTTATATATTTGCCATCAGTCTTTTCAAAAAGAGTAAATTGTGTGTGAAGTTCATCGTTTGCAAACTCAGCATCTACAACTAAGAACTCTTTATCATTCTCAGCACTCATAGTACCCTCTGCAACATCACTAAACCCATAAAGAGTGTTTATATCTGCTATGAAAAGTCCATCGTCGTTTAGCTTTGTGCTTATGGCATCTAAGAATTTTATAAGTGCATCTTTATCCATGAAGTTTAAAACATCAAAGATACAAACAATAGCATCGTATTTACCATCAACATCTGCAACGTCAATACACTCAGCATCTAAGCCTTGAGCTTTACACTCTTCAACCATAACAGAGCTAAGGTCTACACCTTTACAAGTAACACCGTCGCTAATCATACGCTTCATAAAACCGCCGCGACCACAACCAACGTCTAAAAGAGTTTTAATTTTATACTCATCTAGTTCTGAGCGGTAAAGGTCATAAAGAGCTTCAGTAGCTTCTTCGATGCCTAAAAGATGTTCAGCTTTTGCATAAAGATCCAGATTTGTCATTAGGCTTTTTGTTCCGCTTTTATAACTTCGTTTATTCTTTCATAAATATCTAAAACTTCATCTTTTTTAGCAATATAGCTATTTTTGTTCGCGATAAGATATGTTGATGAAGTCATAATATCTTCAACTACGGACAAGCCATTTTGCTTCATAGTAGCACCTGTCTCAACAACATCAACAATCATATCAGCAAGTCCGATGATTGGAGCAAGCTCAATAGAACCATAAAGCTTAATGATATCCACAGAAACAGCGCGCTCTTCAAAGTAACGTTTAGTGATGTTTACCATCTTAGATGCTACCTTTAGGTCAGGTTTGTTAAGGTCAAGTTTCTCACCATTTTTCATACCAATAGAAACTTTACAAACACCACGCTTTAAGTCAAGAAGACGGATAACATCTAAGCCCTGCTCTTCTAAAGTGTCAAGACCAACCACACCGATATCAGCAGCTTGATGGAAAACATAAGTAGCCACATCTTGGTTTCTTACAAGTAAAAAACGAAAATCTGGAGTATCTAAAATTAGTTTTCTATCATCAAACTTAAAACTTTCACCGAAGATAGTTTCAAAAATTTCTAAAGTCTCTTTTGCTATACGACCTTTTGGTAGTGCTACTGTTAGCATTTTCACGCCCTTATATCTATTTATATTTTTTGCATTTTACCAAAAGGTAGCTCAAAGTTTTATGAGTGCATGATATTTATCTATTGAAAATAGTTTTCATCATAGTTTTTTGTACAAGTCCTTCAAGAAAACCTGAGTCTAATTCTACATAAAATGTATCACTATCTTCTTCGTTTAACTGAACTGTGTATGATATTTGTATACTCTGGTTTGTATCTAGCTGTACATCTGCTTTACATGTTCTAAGCTTTACAGTTTCATCATATGAAACAGCTCTTATAGAAGACATATTTGTAATATTCTTTGGTAAATCACCCATTAGTCCTGATAGTAAAACATTCTTACTTGTATTATCTAAAAGTTGTGTGTATAAACCCTTAACAGTCTCTTGTACATCTTTATTTGAACATTTTGGTGCTTCGCTATTGAAGCATCCAGTCATTAACATAACCATAAGTAGTGTGATAATTGCCGTTTTCATATTTATCCTATTTTAAAATTATTATATTATATCTATTTTGATAGAGACTTAAAAGCTTTATTCTTATACTTCTATTGAGATTGGATGTATTACTTTAATGACTTGACTTCTTCTTCTCTATTTGTGACAATCTGTTTATCTCTATAAATCAAGTAATGATCTCTGTATGGGACTGCATCAATTTTTTCATTACCGTGAGTTGCAATAAGTCCTTTAATGTCACTATTGTCTATGTTTGAAACTTCGCTTTTAAAGTTCGCTTGGCTTAATGCAGCTCTTATGGCTTCAGTAGAAGTAGAACAAACTAAGACACCATCACTTTTTAAAAGAGTTTTTATTATTTTACATATTTCAAGAGTTAACATAGATGGGTTTTGTATTTGAAGGAATGGATCTAAAAATATAACATCAAATTTCTCTTTTAAATTTGTAAGTGTATATCTAACATCACCTAAAATCAATTTAAGCAAAGAGTTAGTATCTTCATAAAATCCATTTTCATAAATCTGTTCAAGAATCTTTGCTTGAGTTTTATCTTTAAGCACTTTTGAACTCTTTAAGATAATACTTTTGTTTTTATCAAGAGCAATGATTTTTAGTTTATGTATTTTGTTTAAAGAGAGTGCTTCTAAAGAGTTATATCCCATTCCAAAACCAATATCAAGCAAATGCACATCATTTTTTTCTAATCTTTGTTTTAGAGATGATTTTTCTATAAATAACTCTTTTGCTTGTCTGGATGCACCACTTTTTGGATGATAGTAACTTTTATGTTTTTTATCCCAAAAGGAAACACTTCCATCAGCTAGTTCTACACTTGCGGAGATATCCAAAATTTTTGGCTCTTTCTTTTGGACTAAATCACCTTGAGTTATTTCCCTGTAATTCATTTGTTCTATAACATATTCACCAAACTGACCTTTTTGCATATGCCAAATAGGTGCGATTAAATTATCAGTTGGTGTATCTGTTGAAATCCTGATAATAGGAATATGAGAAGGAATAATTCTAAGCAGATGCATTAACTCTTCTGCGTATTCATATTCATTATAAATTTTGAACTTTTTCGCTTCATATTCATTTGCAAGAAGAGTATTTTTTATTATATGTAAGTTATGTATTTTTATTCCATCAACATTTAACTCACATAACCTTTGTATAGTATTTACCCAATCAACTCTTGTCTCACCTTCAAGACCAACAATAGTATGAGCAAAAACCTTTATGCCATACTCTTGGAGCTTTTTAATTGCATCTATACTACACTGACTATCATGCCCTCTATTTATCTTAATTAAAGTTTCATCATTTAAGCTTTGAATACCTAAATCAACATGCACATCGATTGTAGAATTCAACTCTTGCAAGTACTCAAGTGTACTAGTGTTTATGCAATCAGGTCTTGTTCCTATGCTTATTGCATCAAAATTGTACTGCTTTAATAGATGTGAATACATCTCTTTTTGTTTTATAACTGAAGTAAATGTCCCTGTGTAAGCTTGAATATAGAGCATAAATCGTTTTGCTTTGTATCTTCTTTTTGCAAAGTCGATTCCTACAACTATCTGTTCTTCAACGCTTTTCACATTTAAGTTTTGAGTTGCTCTAGCTCCATTTTCTGGACAAAAAGTACACCCTCCACTTCCATCAAGTTCTCTGTTTGGACAACCTAAATCCAAATCAACAGGAATAGAATATAAAGGTTCACTATATTTGTTAATCATATAAGTACGGTAAGTATAGTAAGGTATTTTTTTCATATTATTTTAAAATCTTCTTCATTCCCTTAAATATCAAATTCTCATCTAGCTTGGCATCTACAAAGATTTTTGCGAACTCTTTTGCATCTCCACCTGTTAAGATTATGTTCATATTATAAGACATTACTTCAACGTAAAATGTTTTTATATAGCCATAGGTTATGGCATCTCTTGAGTTTTTTGGCAAGATATTCAAGTCTATGTTAAAGTTAAATGAATAATCAAGTGCAGATGAAATATCTTTATAAGTTTTGCTCATAGCCTTAATACCTGGGTATATAAAACCACCAACAAAAACACCTTTTTTTATTATGTCAACAGTAATAGCACTTCCTGCATCTATGATAATTCCATTCTCAACAGCTTGGGATGCCACCATTCTATCTACACCCATAGTTTCATAGTATTTACTTACATCTAAACGCGAAGAAAGGTCTATCCAATTTGGCAACTCTTTTAAAATATTTATTATTTTTGGATTAACACAAATGTAGTAGATATCTTCTTTGATAGTTGATGGGTCAAAGGTTTTTGTATCTTTTTTATATTTCGATTCACCATTTAAGAAATGGTATGAAGTGTTACCTATGTCACATAAGAGCATTACTGGATTTTCCAGCCTTGACTTTTAAAGGCATCTTTTGCTTTAGAACATAGTGGTGCATCTATAAAAATAATTTTATGTTTAAAATTATGTCCAAATAAAACTTTTAGCTTTGCATATATTTCTTCAAACTTATGCACATCTTTCATCAGAAGTCTACTCTTTTGACTTACAGCGAAGATTGCACAAAAATAGCCCGTAGTATCTGTTGCCTTATAGATTTTTATCTTATTGCGTATTCCCAACTCTTTAGGTGCAACTTCTAGCATTTTTTTATAAATTTTCCCTTTTTTTCTTAAGGAGTCAACTATCATTTGCATATTTATTTTTTTGCCTTTTTATTGAAGTTAAAATTCTATCTAAACTACGCTTTATATAAAGAATTGTGTGATATAA
>JBLIEY010000043.1:0-18401 GCA_047633475.1 Sulfurimonas sp. | reverse complement strand
GAAAAACCTCAAGTAATTCTAGATATATTAGGCATATGATACTGAAAAATGATAAAATCTCGATAAATTAAAAATTAAATTTTTTTACTAGGACTAAAATATATGAATTATGATGTAATAGTTATTGGTGGAGGTCATGCTGGTGTTGAGGCAGCCTTGTCATCTGCAAGAATGGGTAATAAAACCCTAATGATATCAATGCTCGCAGAAAATGTCGGTGCTACAAGCTGTAACCCAGCCGTTGGTGGTTTAGCTAAGGGACATCTTGTCCGTGAGTTAGATGCTCTTGGTGGTGAAATGGGGCTTATAACCGATGAAGCTGGAATACAGTTTCGCATCTTAAATCAGACAAAAGGTCCGGCTGTTCGTGGAAGTCGTGCTCAAATAGATATGGACAAGTATAAAATAATCGCTAGAAATACAGTTTTAAATACTCCAAATCTAGATTTAGTTCAAGAGATGGCGGAGAGTCTAATCATTGAAAACAAAACTGTAGTTGGTGTTAAAACAGATTTATTTAATGAATACAGCGCTAAAAAAGTAATCATTACAAGTGGAACATTTTTAAAGGGTATTATTCATATAGGTGAAGTTCAACAAGTCGGCGGTCGCTTTGGTGAGCAAACAAGCGTTAATCTTAGTGATTCTTTGAGAGATGACTGCGGATTGACTATAGATAGATTAAAAACTGGTACTTGTGCAAGAGTAGACAGTTCAACAATTGACTTTTCTGCTATGGAAGAGCAAGGTGGAGATGATTTACCGAGTCCTTTTAGTTTTAGAACAAACAGAGAAGAATTTAGAAAAAATAAAAAGCAGTTACCTTGTTTTATAGCTTATACAAATGAAGATACTCACAATATTATAAAATCAAACTTTTACAGAGCTCCACTTTTTACAGGACAAATTGAGGGTAAAAGCCCTAGATACTGTCCTAGTATTGAAGATAAAATACACAAATTTAGTGATAAAGATAGACATCATCTTTTCATAGAACCTCAAACTATGGATAATACAGAGTGTTATATAAATGGACTAAGTACATCTATGCCACCAGAAGTTCAACGACAAATGGTTCACTCAGTTTTGGGTATGGAAAATGCGAAAATTGTTCGTTATGGTTATGCAATTGAGTATGATTTTGTAGACCCTCGTGAACTTAAACACTCGCTTGAGACTAAAAAAATAAGTGGACTTTATTTAGCTGGACAGATTAACGGAACAACTGGTTATGAAGAAGCGGCAGCTCAAGGAATTATGGCAGGTATAAATGCATCTCTGAGTATACAAGGAAAGGACCCATTAATTTTAAGACGTGACGAGGCTTATATAGGTGTTTTAATAGACGATTTAGTTACCAAAGGGACAAAAGAACCATATAGAATGTTTACATCACGTGCAGAGTATAGACTTCTGCTTCGTGAAGAGTCAGCAGATACAAGACTTAGTCATTATGGGCATGAATTTGGACTGATAAGTGATGAGCTTTATGAAAGTGTTAAATTAAAAGATAAACAGATTAAAGAAGGTGCATTACTCCTTGAAGAGACAAAGTTCACTCCAAACAAAGAGTTTATAGCATTACTTGAGTCAATAGATGAAGTTGCTATCAAAGACATCTCTTCAGCACAACAGTTAGTAGCAAGAAAAAGCTTTGATGTCCAAAAAATGATAAAAATAATACCTGAACTTGATAAGTATACTGACTATATAAAAGAAGAGATTTTGGTTGAGGGGAAATATGCCCGTTATATAGAGAAGCAGAGTGAAGAGATTGAGCGAATGAAAAAGTACTTAAAAATTGCTATTCCCCAAGGTTTTGATTTTAAAACTATTAGTGGTTTAAGTAAAGAAGTTGTAGAAAAACTAGAAACATTCAATCCTCCAACACTTCAAGCAGCGATGCAGATAAGCGGAATAACACCTGCAGCGATAGAAATACTTCACATATATATTAGAATAGCAAAAAAAAGAAATAAATAATGAAAACGTATTACTATGTACATACAGGGCACAGAATAGGTCTAGATAGATTTAGAAGAGCATGTACTATTCTTCGTCTCTTAAAAGATGAAGATATTACTCTACTTTGTTCAGATTTTCGTATTGCTCAAATTGCATCTGAGTTTGGTGTAGAAAAAAGTGTAGGCATTGATATTGTACGTAATATTCCTCAGATAGCACATCACGGAGATAAGATTATTTTTGATTCTGATGAAGCAAATCCTATAATGCTAGAAGATATGAGAGATTATTTTTCTACTTTTATAAGAGTAAGCGATGATAAAGATGACAAAAAAGAGCAGGGTGAATTTCTAATATCTCCTTATTTAAAGGGAATTGATATTTGCAACGCAATTGTTGTTGATGATAAATATTTTCAAGAAGAAAAAAAAACCATAAAAATGTCTTTTTTCTTTGGTGATGATGATTATGATAAAGCCTTGGAGAAAAATTTTTCACTTTTAGATTCTCTTGAGCCAGCCTTACTTCTAGGTTTCTACTATTTTCTTGATTATGAAGATATGTTAAAGGAAAAGTTCAGCGATTGTTATGAATTTGAAGATTATGATGAGGTTATTAAAAAATCAGAAATTTTGATAACAGCTTCTCCTCAAGCAGTTTTAGAAAACCTTGCATCTGGTGGTAAACCAATTTACATAAAAAGAGCTGATTATAAGCATGATTTAGAAGAATTATTTAAGAAATTAAATGTTCCAGTTGTTCAAGACTATGATAATAAGCAACTCTTATCAATATTAGAAAAATTAGAGAATCATAATTATGAAAAATTGTCACAAAATAGTCATGCAGTAAGTAAATTTATAAATAATTGACACTAGTCATAATAATTCAAACCAATTTATAGTATGATTGGACTTTAAAATTCACATTAAAGTGAGCAAACATGGAAAATAATGGCCGTAGAGGTTTTATGGGTAAAGCATTTGGAGCTGTAGCAGCAGTAGGTGCAGTAGGTTCATTGGTTGCAATGAAAAGAAGTTGGGATCCCTTACCAAGTGTAAAAGCAGCTGGTTTTACAACTTTAGATATGAGCATATACGAAGAAGGGCTAATGGTTACTGAGAAATGGAGAGGCAAGCCTATCTTTGTTTTGAAAAAGTCTGCAGCAGTAATGGCAAAAGAAAAAGGTAATGCAGAAGCTGAAGCTAGAAATATTAAAATTGGTAATGACAATTTTATGGTTGCTATTGGTCTTTGTACTCACTTAGGTTGTATCCCAGCATTCAGAAAAGATGAAGGCGATTTCTTATGTGCTTGTCACGGTGGAATGTTTGATTCATCTGGTTTAGTTACAAAAGTACCACCACCACGTGGTTTTGATATTCCCCCATTTAAAATTGTGGGTAATACCTTAGTTCTTGGTGAAGTTGGTCCAGAGTGGCAAACAATGAAAGATAATGGCGTAACGCTATAAAGTAGAGGGAGGAGAGTAAATGGCACATTTCACAAAAGCGACAAGTGTTAAAGATTGGTTAAACCAACGATTAGCAGTTAATAAATTAGAAAAAGTTTTTATGTCGGAGTATTGGATTCCGAAAAATATTAACTTTTTATGGGCGATGGGTATGGTTCTTGTAATCACTTTCGTACTACTCTTAGTTTCTGGTATATTTTTATTAATGTACTATGTACCTACGGTTGATGGAGCATTTTATAGTGTAAACTACACTATTATGAGAGAAGTTGGTTTTGGTTGGTTATGGAGACATGTACACGGTGTGGCTGCTTCTGTTTCTTTCTTGATTATGTATATCCACTTGTTTACAGGTATCTATTATGGTTCTTATAAAAAAGGTCGTGAGTTAATTTGGATTTCTGGTATGCTTCTTTTTATTTCATTCTCAGCTGAAGCATTCTCTGGTTATATGTTACCTTGGGGACAAATGAGTTACTGGGCAGGTATGGTTATAACTAACCTTTTTGCTGGTGGTTCTTTACATGCAGATGGACTTGTTGAGTGGATTCGTGGGGATTATATTCCTGCTCAGGCATTCTTAGGTCGTTTCTTTATGCTTCACGTAGTTCTTCTTCCATTAGCTATTATTGGTTTAATTGCACTTCACTTCGGTGCGCTTCGTATTCCTCACGTTAATAATCAAGATGGTGAAGAAATTGATTTTGAAGCTGAATCTAAAAAATATTTAGCTGGTGACAAAGCTGGTTCAAAAGTAATGAGATTTGGAAATGACTTTTTATCTAAAGATATGATGGTTGTTGGTATTTATTTGGTATTTTTCTTTTATCTAGTATTTTATAACTATGGTTTTGCTATGGACCCAGTTAACTTTGACCCGGCAAATGGACTTAAAACTCCAACACATATTTACCCTGAGTGGTATTTCTTATGGTCTTATGAGATTCTTCGTCCTTTTAGTCTTGACTTAGGTTTAGCACTATTTGGTTTTGCTCAAGTTATTTTTGTCTTTTTACCATTTTTGGATAGAAGTCCAAATACATGTACTGCAAATCGTCGTGGAAAAGCTTTTTCAATCTGGTTTTGGTTAATGTTATCAAACATGGTTGTCTTAACTGCTATGGGTAAATTACCACCAGAAGATCCATATAGCCAAATTGGTTTAGTTGGAGCTATAATATTTGTTGGTCAGTGGTTATTGCTTCCAATAATTACATCGATGGAAAAAAAGGTATAAGGATAAAGATATGAAAAATAAAGAACCGTTAATATTAGTAATCGTTATTTTCTTTACACTTGTAACTTACTATCTCGTTGAGCCTTATGCTCATGGTGTAATGCACAAGCATGTAGAAAGTGAAAATTTTGCTTATGCAGATCTACCAGCTCTTAGTAAAACTGGTGACGCCACTCGTGGTGGTGATCTAGTTATGGGTGCTGCAGCTTGTATAGGTTGTCACTCTATAGATGTAGCTGGTATGCCAGCTGCTATGGAGCCTCAAATGGCTGCGGCTGCTTATGGTGTAAATCCACCAGATTTAAGTAATGCTGGAGTTATCTATGATGCTAAATTTTTAGCAGATCTTATTAAAAATCCTGCTCATGCACTTAAAGTAGAGCATAAGTTTGATGCAGATAAAGGTCAAATGCACCCAATGGTTGCTTTTTATGGAGCAGGCGGAGATATAAATCAAGAAATTGCTGATATGGTAGCTTACTTGCAGTCTATTGCTGTTAGCCCTGAAAAAGTAACACCTGCAATGGCATTTGAAAATGCTTGTGGTAGATGTCACGCTGTTGCTTATGAAAACTGGACTCAAATGGGAACTAAACCTAGTTTTAAGCATGAAAGAGATGGATTAGCTTTTGATATTAAAGTTATGGACTATCAAGATTCACTTAAAAAATATATGGGTTCATTACCACCAGACTTAAGTATGTTTATTCGTTCTCGTAGTGAGCAGTTTATCTCTACGCTAATTGAAAACCCTCAAAATCATTTAGCTGGAACTGCTATGCCACGTGTTGGTGTAACTGCTCAAAGTGCTGATAAAATTATTGAGTATTTAAAAGATTCTGGTGATACTAAACGTCACGAAAGAGAGTCTGTAGGTAAAAATGTAATGATTTACATCGTTATTTTTGCTATATTTGCTCTTCTTTGGAAAAAACAAGTTTGGAAAGGTTTACATTAGTTAGTCCGTAAAATGGAGTAATCCATTTTACTTCGCTTGGACCGCTGTGGTCACTGAAGCTTGCCTCTTAAGAGGCAGATTATATTTTAAACTTTACAATCTTTAAAGGGCTAGGATTTTTTATCTTAGCCCTTTTTTTATGCCAAATTTTCTTCGTCATTGCGAGGCACGAAGCAATCTAACTCTTGAGACTGCCACGCTTCGCTCGCAGTGACAGATATACTTTCTCTTACAGTGAAAGGTTATTTCTTCTCTACAACTACAATAGTCCCACAAATCAAATCATGTAAAGCTTTTTTGTCTTTTCTATAAAATGGTAAAAATAGTCCTAGAAGTGTAGTTGCAGTAAATAAAAATGCTACATATCTAAATGCTGATCTAAAAAAACTAATCTTGTGTCCAGTTTTGTCATCTACAACTTTCATCTCATAAGCTTTTTTACCTGGAGTTTGTCCGAACTTACTTAGAAATACTGCATATATTATTCCATATAAGGTTACTCCTAAAAGTGGTGCTATTTCTGATGACTGAAAATCATCCTTTCCATCCATAATCAAATATGTTATTACATATAGTATAGGAGCATATATCATAAACATATCTGTTATAAATGCTTTAATTCTATCAGAATATCTAGCATACATATATTTAGGCCTAGGAGCATTTATGGTATCTTTTTTTTGTTTTTTTATATCTCTAAATCTCATAAAAGAATTATAACAGATTATTACTTTGTAATATGCTTGCGAAGAATATTATTAGTTTTTATGCTTATTAGTTCCAAAAGAACCTAAAAGTAAACAATTAGTCAACAAATGACATGATTTAAACTTAATTTAAAAATTACGTAAGTACAATATGTGGTCTCAAGATTTATTATAAATAGGGGAGTGATAGTAAAGTGATAGTACAGTTACTTTATAGTTACTTTAATTTGTGTAATAAAATCTAAAACAAACAGGAGAATAAGAATGAAAAAAACTTTAATTTCAATAGCGGCGGCGTCGTTAATAGTAACATCTGCAATGGCTGCAGATAAGGGTATAGATATTACAACAACTGGTCAAGCAGTAATATACTATGAAACAGAGTCAACTAATGCTACTGATGGAGCAGAATTATTTGGTTCAAAATCAGGTGTTGATAAATCTGTTGCTAATGTTGGTCTTCAGTTAAACCTAGATGCTGACCTTAAAAATGGCTTTACATTTGGTTCTCAACTTACTTACTTGGGTACTGCCGGTTTAGAGAAAAATCTTGTTGTTGGTGCTAAACAAGATACAACTCAATCTACTACATCTGAGACTGATAGTCAAATAATGATGACTAAACTTTTCGTAGCTAAGAAGATTGAGAACACTACAGTGAAACTTGGTCGTCAAGAACTTCCTATGTCGCTTGCTCCATTTACTTACACTGAAGGTTGGTCAGTATTTAAAAATACTTTTGATGCAGTCTTAGCTGTAAATACAGATATCCCTGATACAACTTTAGTAGGTGCTTATGTTTCTCAAGGAAATAGTGTGGCTGCTGGTTCTTTTGATACTATGAGTGACTTTGAAGCTCATACTACGGTAGGTGATGTTTACGTAACTGGGGCAGCTTATATGCTAACAGTACAAAACAAGTCTCTACCTATGACTACAATAACTGCTTCATATTATGATGTTGCAAAATTAGATACTAATGCTTCTGGTTCTGGTGCTAATGAAGGTGCAAGCATTGTATGGATTGACGCAAAGATAGCTGATAAAAGTTTACCAATGGGACTTACTATAGGTCTTCAAGGTGGAACACTTATGACTGAGACATCTGCTCTTGATGATACTACTGCTTTTGGTGCTAAAGTTGATTTTAAACCGATGGACGCTCTTACTTTAGGTTTAGCTTATTCATCAGTTGATGATGGTGATGTAGCAATGAGAAATATTGCTCCAGGTGCTCAGGCATCTCCACTTTATACTCAAATAGCTAAAAACGTTGATGCTATTAGTTTAGATGCAGATACATTCTTAGTAAAAGCAGCTTATAATACTGGTGATTATGGTACAGTTATTGCAAGAGCTACACAAACTAGTGCCGGTGATAATAATCAATATGGTGCTAAGAATGACTACACAGATATAGAATTTTTATATATAATTAAATCAGGTGGCGTTAAATACCTTGCATCTTATATGATTAAATCTTGGGAAGATAAAGTTAGTGGTAGTGATGACAATAATGTAGTTCGTTTCTGGGCTCGTTATAATTTCTAATAAGCATTTAGCTTAACTCTTTTTTACAAGAGTAATTTATCCTCAAGCAAAAAGCTTGAGGATTTATCTTTTACATATCTTCTCTCATAATTTCAAATCACAAATAATCATTTTACGATATAATCTACTTCAATTTAACAAACAAAGAGAACTCATGAAAACAACCAAAATCATAACACTATCAATCATTTTACTACTTATAACGGCATGCGGAACTAAAGTTCCTTTTAAAGCTCAAGAACCAGTAAATAAAGCGTCCTTAGTTTACATATATGTAAGCTCTGAAATGAGAACTGATGATGGGAACAGCGAAGGTGACTTTGCTATTAGTATAAACAACAAAAGAGTTTTGCAAAGAGTTAAAGAGGGTGAATATACACTTTTAAATCTTAAACCTGAGAAGATGAATATTTCAGTAACAAAGTCTCAAATTTTAGAACAAGTAATTAATATGGACTTAAAAGAAGGCGAAACATATTACCTACGGGTAAAAGAGGGTAGTAATGATAAGTTTGACTTCACTCAAGTAAGTAGCTCTTTAGCTTTAAAAGAGCTATCAAAAACTGGACTTGCAGGTTCATCAGTGCAAAGTGTTGAATATATGGTTACAGAGCTTGTAACAGGGACACAAGAAGAAAAATCCATTATAAAAGTTCCAGCAAGTACAAAAGCACCAATAACCTCAAAAGTAGACGAAATACAAAAAGCTTATAAGCTAAAAGAACAAGGTGTTTTAAGTGAAGAAGAGTTCCAAGCATTAAAAACAGAGATACTAACTAAATAATATATAAAAAATCGTCACTTATTACTTAATGTCTCAGTAATATCAACAAAAAATGCTATAAAGACATTCTTTTGACTTATGTCAAATCTTTTTTTAAATTTCACTGCTACAATCATTTCCTAATAAAATTTAAAGGAAGTGAAATGAAGAAATTATTATTATCGATGGCGACAGTGCCATTATTGATAAGTGGATTAAGTGTTAGTGCTAGTGCAGAAGATGGAATTAATATTTTAAATGATATTACAGTTTCAGGTGAGATTCGTCCTCGTTATGAGTACGCAGATGTTGATAATACTAAAGATGCAGGTCAAGCTGCTACTGTTAGAACAAGTCTTACTTTTACTGCTGGTCTTTTAGGAATAGAAAACTTAACAGCTTCTCTTGGTTTAACAAGTGTAAATAATTTTGGATATGAAAATTACAATGATTCTGCTAATGGTGCTGATTATGATACAATTGCTGATCCTCAACAAGCAATGCTTTCAACTGCTTCTCTTGATTATAAAATAGATAAAACAGCTTTACATGCTGGTCGTTCACATGTGAATCTTGATAACCAAAGATTTATAGGTACTGTTGGCTGGAGACAAATGGATCGTTCTTATGATACTGTCTCTGTTGCAGATAACAGTGTTAAAAACTTAAATCTTTTAGCTGCTTATCTTTATGGTTATGCTGGTGTAAAAAGCGTAACTACTACAGAGACAGCATCTGTTCTTTTAAATGCAAAATATAAAGTTATGGATGAGTTAACGTTAACTGCTTATGACTATATGATAGCTTCTGTAAGCGATACATATGGTTTAGCTTTAACTGGTAAAGCTGATGTTGGAGTTAAACTAGACTATCGTGCTGAGTATGCAGTTCAAACTGATCCATCAATGGAATATAGAACCCAAGATGTAGAAGCTGATGCAACTTACATGAACTTAGATTTAGGTGCTAACATCTCAGGAATATTAGTTGGTGTTAATTATGAAGTTCAAAGTGGAAAGACTATAGCTAATAATGATAATAAAACTCAATTTAAAACTACTTTAGGAACTAATCATAAATTTAATGGTTGGGCAGATATGTTTTTATCTACTCCAACAGGTGGTCTTATAGACGCTAATATTCGTTTAGGTTATACAGCTAAAGGACTTGGAAAAATCATTGCTGTATATCATGACTTTAAAGCTGATGAAAAAATGGCGTCTGCAAGTGGAACTAGTGATGATTTAGGCTCAGAAATAGATGTTATGTATGTAAATAAAATCCCAGGTTTTAACAACTTAAAAGGTCTTGTAAAATACGCAGCTTATTCTGCAGGTGAAGCTACTGGCTATACTGCTGATAAGCAAGTTACTTGGTTAATGTTAGACTATAAATTCTCTACAAAATAATAAATAATTAAAGCAAAGTACTCTCATTCTTTGCTTTAAAATTTAGACATTTATATTTTCGTTTTAGTACGAGAATCCCATTTACTCTCATAGATAAGTAAAGTTTATAGAATTTAAAAAACTTTATCTATCTATGGAAAAAAATAATTCAACTTTTTTTTACTTTTACAAGATATAATGCCTTTATTACTAAGGTTCTCTATCGAGTAGAGAATGATGAGAATTCAAGTTAAAAACAAGAAGGACTAAAAATGTTAATAGACAGCTATGATAGAGTAGTTGATTATCTAAGAGTTTCTGTTACTGAAAGATGTAACTTTAGATGTCAATACTGTATGCCAGAAAAGCCATTTTCATGGGTTCCAAAAGAGAACCTTCTGTCTTTTGAAGAACTATTTGAGTTCATGAAGATAGCAATAGATGAAGGTGTTAAGAAGATTAGAATCACAGGTGGAGAGCCGCTTTTACGTGAAGATTTAGACAAATTTATAAAAATGATATATGATTATGAGCCAAGTGTAGATTTAGCCATGACAACAAATGCTTTTCTTTTAAAAGGAACAGCACAAAGGCTAAAAGATGCCGGACTCAAACGTATAAATGTAAGTATAGACACACTAAAACCTGAGATTGCAAAAAAAATAGCACAAAAAGATGTTTTAAAAAATGTACTTGCAGGTGTTGAGGAAGCGCTTAAAGTTGGACTGAAAGTTAAAGCTAATATGGTTCCAATGAAAACTTTAAATGCTGAAGAAATTGTAGATGTTTTAGAGTATTGTAAAGAACGTAATATAAGTGTAAGATTTATAGAATACATGGAAAATTCTTTTGCATCTAAAGATATCAAAGGTCTTAAATCAAATGAACTTTTAGAGATTTTAAGAGCTAAGTATGAGTTTAGTGATGATGGTTTTGATGGTTCGTCACCATCTCATTACTATACTATGAAAGACGGTTATAGATTTGGAATTATCGAACCTTATGAAGATGATTTTTGTAAAAAGTGTAACCGCATACGTCTTACAGCAGAGGGAAATCTTATCCCATGTCTTTATTTTGATGAATCTATGAGTATATCAAAAGCTATAAAAGCCGGTGATATTAAGGGTGCAGCAGAAGTATTAAGAGAGGTTGTTAGAACTAAACCTGAGAAAAATAGATGGGGTGGAGAAGATGGTGAAGTTTCATCTCGTGCATTTTATGAAACAGGTGGCTGATAATTGTTATACCTTGTAGAACATTTTTACTCTATCCAGGGTGAAGGTCGTTATACTGGTGTTCCATCGCTCTTTTTTCGCTTTGGCGGATGTAATATGAAGTGCGAAGGTTTCGCTTGTGAAGAGTTAGCTCCAGATGGCACAAAAGTCCTTGGATGCGACACCGTTTATGCAGTAAACAAAGAACACTTCTCTTTCAACTGGATTCCAATACAAAAATCACAAGAACTGCTTAATGTTTTAGACTTGTATGAACTTCCACAAAGACCTGTTGATATAGTTTTAACCGGAGGAGAACCGCTCCTATACGCAAGTGACCCTATTTTTGTTGATTTTTTGCAAAAACTGCACGCAAAGGGTCATCAAATTTCTTTTGAGACAAACGGTTCTATCTCAGTAGATTTTGAGAAGTATCCAATTTATAAAGAGTGTATTTTCGCTTTGTCAGTTAAGTTGTCAAATTCAAAAGAGCCTTTTAGTAAAAGAGTCAAAGGCAATGTTCTTTATAACCTTGCATCTAATGCAAAAGAGGCTTTTTTTAAGTTTTCTATAGATGCAGAGTCTATAAACCTTGGGCTTGATGATGAGATATTTGATATTACATTACACTCTCCAAAGACGAGAGTTTATTGTATGCCTTTGGGTGGAAGCAAGGCTGAAGTAGAAGCTAATACAGAACCACTTATAGAATTTTGTAAAGCTAAAGGTTATAACTTTTCTGATAGACTTCACATAAGAGTTTGGGATGAAAACAAGGGAGTATAGATGATTATACGAAAACTTTTTAAATTTGAAAATGCTCATGTAGTGCGTGGATGCTCAACTGTGAAATGCAGAAGTTCATTACATGGACACTCCTACAAAGTTGAGCTTCTTTTTGAATCTAACTTCTTAGATAATGGTCAAATGATTTATGATTTTGGACTAATGAAGCAAAATATAAAAGCTTTAGTTGAGTGTTTTGATCATAGCGTTACTATTTGGAGTGAAGATGATGAAGAGTATATTGGGAGTATGAAAAAACATTCTCAGAGATGGGTAGAACTTCCTATTTCACCATCTTGTGAACAATTTTCTCGTGTTATATTTGTAATGATAGACAGACTTTTACAACTTACAAGCGGTGTAAATGGAGAAAAAGAAGTAAAACTTCATAGTGTTATAGTTCATGAAACAGAGACAGGATATGCTCAAGCTTTTAATGATGATGCTTATTCAAAAAATATGGGTCACATCGAGCTTGATTCTATAGTTTTATCTGAGGCAGTAACAAATAGCTTCTCAGATGCGAAGCTATGGGAAAAAGTAAAAAAAGGCGAGAGTTTTTTAAACCCTACAAGTGTTTAAACTAGACCGCTACGAAGCAGTCTAGTTAGTTAGTAAGACCATCTCTTTTGAAGATGTAAAACTCCATCTAATCGGTAGAATTTTTACAATATTTCCAGATTCTATAGAAGAAACACTATCATTTATCATGATGTATGAATTTGCAGATGCTAGTGGAGAAATCATTCCTGTTGCAAACTTTTCGCAAGCCTCAAAACTACTTCCATCAAAACTACCAGGGATTAAAGAAACACGACCTTTCTTGTGTTTAAAATCACTCTTCATTTTTGTCTCAATAGGATTAATATACTTAGCGTCTATACCGCTTAGTGCTAGAATAATACTTTGTCCAAATAATTCAAAGTTAAGCGCCGCAGCCATTGGATTACCCGGAAGATTTAAAACTAAAGTATCATTTATTCTTCCAAAAGTTGTAGGTTTACCAGGTTTTATTTCAATCTTATCAAAATAAGTTTGCATATTAAATATATCGAAGGCTTCTTTCGTAAAATCAGCTTCACCAACACTTGCCCCACCTGTAGTAACAATAAGATCACTATCTAAAGCACTTTTAATATGTTCTACCAAGTCCTCTAGTGTATCTTGCGCTGTTCCTATAAAGTCTACGTCGCATCCAAGTTCTTGTGCACGAGAGAGTATAGTTGGAGCGTTAGTATTGTAAAGTTGGTGAGCCTCAACATTCTCAAAGTGCATCTTAAGTTCACTTCCAGATGTAAAAACTGCAATTTTAGGTTTCTTATAAACTTTTATATGACTAATCCCTTGAGATGCAAGAAGAGTTATTTGATGTGCTTGTAGTTTGTTCCCAGCTTTTAAAAGCGCCTTTCCTTTTTTAATGTCTTCACCACATAAACGAATATGTTTGCCTTGTGACAAGTTAGCTGGTAATGTAGCCCCACCTTCACACTCCTTAGCTTCCTCAAAGGGGACAATACATTCACAGCCCTCGGGAATTTTAGCTCCGGTCATTATTTTAATAGCTGCCCCAGCTTGAAGAACTTCGCTTGAATTATCACCTGCAAATATAGTGTGAGTAACTTTTACACAGTTATTAGCATCTAAGACTTTTACAGCATATCCGTCCATAGCAGAATTGTTATATGGAGGAAGATTATGAGTAGCTTTAATATCTTGAGCCAATACCCAACCTAATGCTTGCTCGATTGGTAAAATTTTTAATGACTTCTTTTTAGTGTTTTTGTAGATAATATCCATTGCTTTTGTGATTGTTACAGTCATCTTATACCTCTTATTAAAAAATTATAGTAGAATTCCATTATGAATGAAATATATAGTATGAGTATTGTAACACATAACTACGGTGTTATTGGAATTTTGGGAATAATTTTAGTCAATATTATAATGCTTGTAAGAGCCAAAGATATTAAGAAATATACACGCTACACTAATATATTTATGCCTTTTGGAATACTGATGATTGTTAGTATTATGTTTACTGGTGTAGTTATGATGGCAGCTAAGCATCTAGACTTTAGTATAGAAAATATTGCAATGATAGTTCTTGCAATTGTTTTGATTGTATTGGAGAATAAAAGATCAAAAAAACTGTACAGACTAGAAAGAAGTAAAGAAAATGCATTGAGTATTTACAAAATACAAGCGTATAAAATATTTTCTATTGAAATTATTATGATTGCACTTATCTCATTTTGGATGTGGCTTTGATATATATACTTTATGATGAGGCTTCAAATAAAAGTCTTAGTATTAAAGGTGAACTACACAAGTATCTTGTGAAAGTTCGTCGTCATTGTGTTGGTGATGAGTTGTCTTTTAGAAATAGAAATGAGATAAAAGTATTACATAAATATAGAGTGATAGATGTTCAAGCAAAGACTATGGAACTTGAACTTATTTCTAGTAGTACAGAAGTTCTTGAGAGCAAGAAGCATCTGCACCTTGCTTGGTGTATTATAGATGCTAAGTCTATAGAAAAAGTTTTAGCATCTCTAAATGAAATCGGTGTGAGTAAAATATCTTTTATCTACTGTCAAAGAAGCCAGAAAAATATAAAACTTGATTTTAAACGATTTGAGAGAATTTTAGAGGCATCTATGCAACAGTGTGGGCGAACTTCATATATGGAATTTGACATATATAATAGTGTTAAAGAATTTATAACAGAATTTTCAGATGTAAAAGTTTTTGATTTTTGTGAGAATATTTTAAGTTCAAATGCTAATTTTGAGCGTGTGCTTATTGGTTGTGAAGGTGGTTTTTCGCAAGATGAGAGAGAATTACTAAACAAGCAAGAAAGTTTTAGACTAGATACTCCAATGGTTCTTCGCTCAGAAAGTGCAGTAATGGCAGTAGCGAGTAAAATACTACTTTAAGAAGTTGTAGCTTAAGGTAAGTTTGGATATAATCCCATTTGAAAAAATCCGCACCCATACGGATTAAAAAAATATATAGATGTGCGTATACAAATCGCGTATCAAAAGGTAAAAAAATGAAAAAAGATCTTCACCCTAACTTAGTAACTTGTGCTGTAACATGTGCATGTGGTAATAGCTTTGAAACAAAAAGCCAACAAGAGTCTATGCGTATTGATATCTGTAACGAATGTCACCCATTCTTCACAGGTTCTGAAAGAATGGTAGATACTGCTGGTAGAATTGAAAAATTCAACAAGCGTTACGCTAAGAACTAGTCAAGAATTTTTCTTGTTACAATTTGTTCCAACTCCGATTGGAAATATAGGCGATATATCACTCAGAACTATTGAAGCTCTGCGTGAAGCCGATACACTACTTTGCGAAGACACTCGCGTTACAAAAAAACTCATACATATTTTAAAAGAACGTTACGGTACCATTTTTAAAGAAAATCAAGAGTTTATATCTCTACATTCACATAATGAAAAACACTTTGTTGAAAAACTAGAACCGTCTTTTTTTGAACAAAATGTTGTTTATGCTTCAGATGCTGGAATGCCTGGAGTTAGTGATCCTGGACAACTGTTAGTAAAGTATGCGATTGAGAATGCCATCGAGTATGATGTTTTTCCTGGAGCAAATGCGCTTTTAACAGCTTTTGTGGCAAGTGGATTTGTTGAGACAAAGATGCTGTTTTGGGGTTTTTTACCACACAAAGGTAAAGATAGAGCGGCTTCACTTCAAGGAGCACTTCATAATGGACATACAACAGTACTTTATGAATCTCCACATAGACTGGAAAAACTTTTACTTGAACTTAAAGTTGAAGAAAATAGCAGAAAAATATTTTTGGCTAAAGAGTTAACTAAAAAATTTCAAAACTATTTTCATGGAACTCCAGAAAAAATATTAAACACACTAAATGGAAATTTTCGTGGGGAATGGGTAGTCGTTATTGAAGCAGGTGATTCTCATAGTAGTAGTGCTATTTCTCAAAATGATATTTTAGATTTAGACTTACCTAAAAAAGTGCAAGCAAAACTTATCTCTAAAATAACCGGTGAAAATACTAAATCTTGTTACCAAAGACTCCTAAAACTACAAGAATAACTATAAACTAACTGTATTATCACTTTTTTTTGCTAAAATGTCCTTATGTTAATTTATGCTAAACAACCAATACAATATATAATAAAAAATTATCCAAATAAGATCAAAACTCTGTATCTTGCAAAAGAGCTTGAAAAGAAAGAGTATTCTCGGTTAATGAAGATGAATTTTGAAGTCAAACGTATACCTCCAGATGCTGCAGGTAAGATGTGTAAGAATGCTAACCATCAGGGCATCTTAGCTGAAGTTGATGATTATGAACTTCAGCCGTTTAAATCTTTTTTAGATAAAGATTTTGTCCTGATTCTATCTGGTCTTACTGATGTTGGAAACATTGGTGCACTTGTTAGAACTGCATATGCAATGGGCGTAGATGCTATTGTCGTATGTGGGATTAGGAACTTAAATCTTGAACCGGTTATGAGAACAAGCACTGGTGCTTTGTTTGATATGCCCTTTGCACTAGAACACAACATACTTAATGTTATGAATGATTTAAAAACATCTGGTTTTCGCATCTATGGTGCTGATATGGGTGGAACTGACATAAGAGATGTTAAGTTAAAGCAAAAAAGAGCCCTAGTCTTAGGAAGTGAAGGAGAAGGTTTGACTTCTCGTGTTATATCTAAACTAGATGAAGTTGTTAGTATTAAAATGTCACATGGATTTGATTCTTTAAATGTTAGTGTGGCAGGAGCTATTTTAATGGATAGGATGAGAATATGAGCGATGGACTTACTAAATTAAAAACTATTGGGGCTCAAAAGATACATGAGCGAACTCATATTGCAAGACAGCATGTTCAAGCTTTGCTACATGAAACTTTTGATGATATGACTAAGGTTCAACTTCTAGGATTTATTTCTATCCTAGAAAGAGAATATAGTGTAGACTTGAGTGAATTAAAAACAGAAGTAAAAGAATTTTTTGGTGATGATACAGCAGGGTATGAAGAAAATATAAGAGTATTTGTTTCACCAAAAAAGAAGAAAAGTTACACCTTTGTTTATATTATAGTTGTTGTACTTATATTTGGGGCAGCAGTGCTATATAATTTAGATTTAAGACCAGGGGCACCTTTAAAAGTACAAACGCATATTATTGACAACAGCGTGATAGATAATGCTAAAGATAGCATGGCTAACAATAGTACTATAGAAGACAACAATGTAACGCTACTTGATAATACTGATATTGATACGTTAGAGAGTAATAATAGTAATATAACAGAAGATAATAGTGCAACTATCTCTGAAGTACAAGAAATTACAGAACCTATAATAGAACCTAAATCAGATGTTGGTGTAAACTATTTAAAAATAATTCCTTCATCAAAACTATGGATTGGTTACATAGATTTAAGTGATTATAAAAAATACCAAAAACTTTTTACAGGTGAATTAGATATGGATCCAACAAAAGATTGGTTAATGTCACTTGGTCATGGTTATGTGAAAATAGAAATTAATGGTGAAACTACTGAATATAAAGATAAGAAAAATATTAGACTTCTGTATAAAGATGGAAAAATTTCAAAGATTAATTATGATCAGTTTAAAGAATTAAACAAAGGTAGTAAATGGTAAAACTGTTTCTTGCTATTTTACTATCTATTTCCCTATCTCAAGCAGATGAAGTAAAAGAAGTAGACCCTTTAACGCAAAAGATTCAAACATTTATAGAACCACAAGTTTATGAGCAAAATAGTGCATATATAAAAATTATATTTTCTCCTGCATCTGATTACTATATTGGAGAGAGAGTGAATGCCGTTAAAGTTATACAAACACTTAAAGACAATGGACTCTTAAACCTTTTTTTTAAAAAACCACGTGAGTTAACACTTCATTTTAAAACGAGTGGTTCTCCTCTATTTTTTGTTAAAATCATGGGTGATACACTTCGAAATATAGGCTATTATAGATATGTTACCCAAGAGTCAAATCTTAATAATTCAGAGTTTACATGGACTATTAATCTAAGTTCAGAATATGCAACAGATCCTCTTATCCTTCAACAAGAACTTGGAAAAAGCGGATGTAATATTGTAGATATACATAGAAATTCTTCTACAGACTGGACATATGTAGTAGATATGAGAAATGGAGAATTAAACGTTGAAGTACTCAAAGAGGGTGTAGAAGTTAAGCTTAAACGCTCACTCTATGCTAAGTGGATAAATGTTTCTCAAGTTAAAAAACTACATATTACATCTTCAAGAAGAAATAGTTGGTATCCTTACATTGCATTTTATGATAGCTCTTTAC